>DAINRD010000112.1:0-5717 GCA_036742095.1 Archaeoglobus sp.
TCAACCATGGCGTTGACTATGAGCTCCACCAGCCCGCCGTAGTAGATTCCGCATTTCTCGGTGGCGTTGTAGTGGGTGAGAATGTCCCTGATTGCTCCCTTGCAGTTGCTGCAGGGAGCACAGACGTACTTCTGGACATCAGGCCCAATGTTGTCCTGGAAGGCGTCGAGAATCTGCCTGAACTTCATTCTGCTCGCCACCTTAACCCTGAACTCCGGAAAGTTCATGGAGTTCATTATGGCGAAACCACTCCCACCACCGCAGCAGTAGTTGTAAACTCCATTGGGGTGCATTTCCCTGAACTGCGGGCATATTTCGTTGAGTATCCTGCGCTGCGGCTCGACAATACCCATCAGCCTCACAACGTTGCACGGATCGTGCAGCGTTACGGGGAAATTGTTCTTCTCCGGATCGAGATTGAGCCTCTTTTTCCTAACAATGTCCCAGAGAAGCGGTAAGCAGCTTTCCCTCGGTATGCTGTACTCATCAACGAAAATTCTGTCGGCAATGACTGTCAGGGCCTTGTGTGCGTGCCCGCACTCTCCAACAACGATTCTGTTAACGTCAAGCTTTCTTGCAATCTCTGCGTGCTTTAATGCAATTCTAGCAAGCTGAACATCATCGTACCAAACACCGTAGTTGACAGCATCGTAGCCAACCATCTCACTGCTAAGCGTCCAGCTCAGGCCAGCCTCCTCGAAGATTATTGCAAAGGCCTCAACATTCTCGGGCCAACTCAGATATTCTCCAGCGTTGTGGATAAGCAGTATATCAGCTCCCTTCTCGTCAACAGGGATCTTTATCTTCTTACCCGTCCTCTCCTCAATTTCCTCCTCCATGAACTCAACCATGTCCTTGAAGCCCTCAGGTGTCAATCCAGTTGAAGAGCCAGCCGTTAGGTGCTTGACAGTTCCCTGAGCATGCAGTGCTTGGGGAGCGATTCCCATTTCCTGGGCAAAGAGCTTTCTTATTTCCCTCGTCACAAGACCGTTGTCAATTCCTATCGGACATGTCTGCGTGCACCTTCTGCAGATGGTGCAGCGATAGGAGGCTTCAGCCAAACGCAAGATTGTTTCAGCATTCAGCTCAATGTCTCCCGCGAACTTTGCCTTTATTTTTCCACCCGGAGTCAAATATTTTTTGATCAGCCTCCTGAGAACCTCAGACCTGTACGTTGGGCGGTAAGGCTCCTTTCTGCCTGATGCAATGTAGATGGGACAGGCATCGCTGCAGGTCTGGCAGCGGGCACAGTATTCGAGAGTAAGCATGAGCGGTTGCAGGAAAGTCCAGTTGGCTTCCCTGTCAACGAGCTTCCTCAGACCGCTCAGAAACTTCTGGATAAGCTCCTTTTCCTCCTCCTCATTTTGGGGTTTCCATGGAACGTCTATAGCAATGTATCCGTCAAGCTCGGTGACGTATTTCTCACTCCACTCAGGTTTTGGCTCAGTGAGTTCCGGCTCCATCCCCGGCTTGTCGTAAGGTGGAGGAAGCTTCATCAAGTCTTCCATAGTAATCTCGACGAGCTGAACATCCTTTTTGGCTATATCCTCAATCTTAACCTTCTCCCTCACTCTCTCACCTCGCATCTTCCTGCCAAATCACACCTTGAAGCTTCTTCGGCCCAGTTCAGGTTGGGGTTTATGTGTGGAGCACTCCACTTAACCTTGTATTCAGTGAGATACTTCCTCAGCTTGCTTTCAAGCTCCCTATGCTTCAGAGTTGCTTTATCCTCCCAGAGAATTGCGTGGTACGTGAAGTACTTTGCAAAGAAGTGCGTCATCTTGGTGAAAGGCAAATACAGGAAAAGCAGGGACAGCAGAACCACATGAGCAGTTGTAATCCCGCTTACCTCCGGAAGCTGTGAAAAGGTTATGAGGCTGGCCATAAAGGACCTCGCAAGGGAGAAATCGTAGTCGTACTGCCACGCTCCAACACCTGTGGCAACGACTGCAATTATGAAGAGCAGGTTGAAGTAGTCCAATGGAGCACTGTAGCTCCTCATGTCCTCATCGGTAAGCCTTCTGAAAAGCAAGCCTATTCCGAATATCAGCATAAGCGCCATTGCAAGAACTCCAATTATCCACGTAAGGTAGTATATCAGTGGAGGGAGCCACGAAAGCGCTCCAAGCTGTGAAACCGCTGATGAAGACACTGGAAATCCAGCCAACTCAAAGACCGCTCCAATGAAAACAAGAACAAACCAAGCGAGAATGAGGTATATGCCAGTGTGGAATGGATAGGTAAACCACCAGAGCGGGCGCTTGTACTCAAACACCCTCTTTATGAAAAGCATCTCACTGAGAAGCTCCTTCAGCATTCCTGCAAAACTCTCCTCCGTCGGCTTTTTCCACCAATCCACCTCTTCGTAATAGCTTCCTCCGTATTCAGCCCTTCCCTTTTCATGAGGCACCGGGTAAAGCTCCCATCGCAGGTGTAGAGGCATCGTTGCGTACTTTACTACTTTGGCTAGTACTACAAGTACGAATACCGTAAACGAGAAATAAACCAGAGCTTGCAACCATATCATTCCTACCACCTTCTATCTGCGTTTTTTTAGAGAATATAAAAGTTTTTTCTTTTTGGCTTATCTAAAATCAATCAGGCTTTCAGAAAACTTTATTTTTCCCCACTCAGTGCCTGAGCCATGAAGCTTCTGCTGATTCACGCTGATTACATGGAGTATGAGGTGAAGAAGAAAACGAAGCTTGCCGAGCCTTTTGAGGGCAAAGGTGAGAGGGTTGATGAAGTTCTTGTCGCCTTCACATCCGTTGAAAAAGGAGATGACGAGAATGTTGTCAAGAAGGCTGCTGAAGCTATAAGAGAAGTGGCCGAGAAGGTTAACGCTGATAGAATCATGATTTACCCCTACGCCCATCTCTCATCAAATCTTGCCGATGCCGAGACTGCCGTTAAGCTTTTGAAGCAGCTTGAGGCAGAGCTTTCAGATTTCGAAGTTCACCGCTCCCCCTTTGGATGGTACAAGGCCTTCAGGATTTCGTGCAAGGGGCATCCGCTGAGCGAGCTTTCGAGGGAGATTGGAGGGGAGGTGGAGGCTGAGGTAACTCAGGCGCTGAAGGACGAAGAGGAGAAGGTTGTAAGCTACTGGTATATCCTCACCCCTGAAAAGGAGCTCGTTGAGGTGGAGAAGTTCGACTTTACTGGCTTCGAGAAGCTGAAAAAGTTCGTTAACTACGAGATTGCCAAGAGGAGGGCTGTTGATGTAGTTCCACCTCACGTGGAGTACATGAGAAGGCTTGAGCTTGCAGATTATGAGCCTGCAAGCGATTCGGGACACATCAGATACTATCCCAAGGGCAGGCTGGTGAAAACGCTCCTTGAGCAGTTCATAACGAGGAAATGCATTGATTATGGCGCCATGGAGGTTGAAACCCCTCTGATGTACGACCGAAACCACCCCACGCTTCGCAAGTATCTTGAGCGCTTCCCTGCAAGGCAGTACATCATCAAGGGTGACAAGAGGGAGTTCTTTTTGAGGTTTGCCGCCTGCTTTGGTCAATTTCTGATGCTCTCAAACTCCACCATCACCTACCGCAACCTCCCCCTGAAAATCTACGAGCTAACCCGATACTCTTTCAGGAAGGAGCAGAGGGGAGAGCTTGTTGGTTTGAGGAGGCTGAGAGCCTTTACCATGCCCGATATGCATACGGTGGCAAAGGACATGGAGCAGGCGAAAGAGGAGTTCTTCAACCAGTATCGCCTGTCGGTGGAGGTATTGAGGGAGATTGGGCTTGAGCCTGAGGACTACGAGGTGGCTGTGAGAATAACCAAGGACTTCTACGAAGAAAACAGGGAGTTCGTGCACAGCCTCGTTGACGTTCTGAAAAAGCCCATTCTCATCGAGATGTGGGACCACCGCTTCTTCTACTTTGTCCTCAAATTCGAGTTCAATTTCGTAGATGCCCTCGACAAAGCTTCTGCCCTCTCAACGGTGCAGATTGATGTGGAAAATGCCGAGAGATACGGCATAACCTTTGTTGATTCCGATGGAAAGGAGAAGCACCCGTACATTCTGCACTGCTCTGTCAGCGGAGCTGTGGAGAGAGTGATGTACGCTTTGCTCGAGAAGGCCAAGTTCATGCTTGATGAAGGTAAGCTGCCAATGCTTCCAGTGTGGCTCAGCCCGACTCAGGTCAGAGTTATTCCCGTCAGCGAGAGGTTTGTCGATGCGGCCATTAAGATTGCCGATGAAATTGCCAGAAACGGAATAAGAGTTGACGTTGACGACAGAAACGAGACGCTCGGCAAGAAGATTAGGGATGCGCAGACCGAGTGGATTCCCTACATTGCCGTTGTTGGAGAGAAGGAAATTGAGAGCGGGAAGCTTGCAGTCACCGTAAGGGCTGAGTCAACGCAGAAGGAGCAGAAGAGGGTTGAGATGAGGGCAGAGGAGCTTGCTGAGAGGGTCAGGGCGGAGTGCGAGGGCAAGCCCTTTATGCCCCTCCCACTACCAAAGCTGCTTTCCCTCAGACCATCATTCAGGTGAGAGATATGGCCAAGGAACGGAAGGACGATAGGAAGAAGCAGGAAAAAGAAAAAAGGGCAGAAGAACAGGAAAAGAGAGTAGAGGAGGAGTACGACCTTGCTAAGGAAATGAAGAAGACACTTACACCGATAATTTTTGGCATAATCGCTGGTATTCTTTCTCTCTTTGCAACGGGAGAGTTCAGGCAGAGAGATGCCTTCGGCATCATAATCCTCGTCTTTCTCATCTACGTGCAGAAGTTCATTCTGCCAAGGATGGGAATTGAGCTTGAGGGCAAGGACTGGGTAGGCATTGCCTTCCTGACCTTCTCAAGCTGGTACATAAGCTGGACGATTATGCTGAACCTGTGAGTCTGTTTGCAACTTCATTGGCCTTTTCTATTATTTTGAGCTCCTCTTCTTCGCTCCTGAAGACACCTCCCTCAACAACCACCTCGCCCCTGACTATTACAGTGTCAACGCAGCCGGAGGAGGCTGCATATACCAGATTGGCAATTAGATTGTGTTCTGGCTGCATGTAGGGCTTGGTTAGGTCCACCAGAACGATATCGGCCTCATATCCCTCCTGTATAACGCCCGATTTTATGCCAAAAGCCTTCGCCCCGTTAAGCGTTGCAGCCTCAAAAACCTCCTCCGCTTTTAGCAGAGTCGGGCTGTTGTAGTAAAATTTCTGCAGCAATGCAGCGAACTTCATCTCCTCCATCATGTCGAGGTTGTTGTTGCTTGCCGCACCGTCTGTGGCGAGGGTGAAGTTAACTCCAGCCTTTTTCATTGCCTCATACCTTATCGCTTTACCGACACACAGCTTCATGTTGCTCGCAGGGCAGTGGGCTACGCTAACTCCCCTCTTCGCCAGAATTTCGATTTCAGCATCCTCCAGCCAGACGCTGTGGGCTGCGATAAGCCTCTTACTCAGGAAGCCAATTTCATCCAGAGCTGGAACTATCAGCTTTTCGTGCTGCTTTTTGAAGTCCAGAACTTCCTTCTCCGTCTCTGCCAGATGGAAGTGCACGAAGATGTCCATCTCCTCCGCCATCTCAGCAGCCCTCCTCAATCCGTCAAGGCTGACGGTGTAGACAGCATGAGGGCCAATCGCTCTCAGCACGTCGTACTTCTCAATTTCCCTCAGGCTTTTCACCGCATTCTTCAGATTCAACTCAAGCAAATCGGGATTGAAGAAGTCGAAGAAAGCTGCAGAAACGCATGCCCTTATT
>DAINRD010000113.1:0-5697 GCA_036742095.1 Archaeoglobus sp.
TTCTGGGTCAACTTCCTCATCCGCTACAACCTCAACCTCGTACGGAGTGGTGGGGACCCTAACCTTTTTGCCGATCAAATGCCTGCTCCTCTCGTCATCTGGATGCACGGCGATGGCGACGCAGGCGGGAATAAGCTCCGGGCGAGTTGTGGCGATTACAACATCATCATCGAACTTTATGTAGTTCAGCTTCGTCTTACCCTGCCTGTACTCTATCTCGGCAAGGGCAATTGTCGTTTCGCAGCGGGGGCAGAAAACGACGGGATGGTAATCCCTGTAAATCAGCCCCTTATTGTACATTCTGACGAAGGAAAGCTGCGTTTTTGAGTAGTATTCAGGATACATCGTGATGTACTCCTTGCTCCAGTCGATGCTGTAGCCCATCCTTCTCGCTGTCTCTCTCATCTTGGCAATGTTCTCCTCCGTGAACTCAACGCAGAGCCTTCTGAATTCCTCTCTCGGCACATCTCCCTTCTTTATGCCATGTGTCTCCTCAACCTTAACCTCGGTAGGAAGACCATGACAGTCCCAGCCCTGAGGGAACATGACTTCGTAGCCGTTCATTCTCTTGTATCTTGCAATAAAATCGATAATGCACCAGTTAAGGGCGTGGCCAATGTGGAAGGAGCCCGTGGGGTAGGGAGGAGGAGTGTCGATAATGTAGTGGGGCTTTTCGGAATTCCAGTCAAAGTAATACATCTCGTCCTTCCACAGCTTCAGCCACTTATCCTCAACCTCGTGAGCGTTATAGTCTTTCTTGATTTCCATGGGAATCCCTTAAAGGTGTTGAATATATCTTTTGCCCGTTAACATTCACACCGAATCTGCCTGTCAATTTTCACGGCAGTGTTTCGAAGGACGCCTATCTTCTCAATCTCAACTTCAACAACATCTCCATCTTTCAGCATCCCAACACCAGCGGGCGTGCCAGTGGCGATAACATCCCCGGCTTTGAGAGTCATCACTGAAGAAACGAAGGAAACGAGCTGGAAGACATCGAATATCAGGTTTGAGGTGTTGGACTTCTGCACCATTTTACCGTTAACTCTCGTCTGAATCCCCAGCTTCGATGGATTGTCAACTTCGGCGATGTATGGGCCCATAGGGGCAAAGGTGTCGAAGCTCTTCGCCCTCGTCCACTGCCCATCCTTAGCCTGCAAATCCCTCGCTGTGACATCGTTGAAGCAGGTGTAGCCCAGAATGTAGTCAGCTGCCTTAGTTTCAGGGACGTTTCTGCAGTCCTCCGCTATCACAACCGCCAGCTCTCCCTCGTAGTCCACTCTCTGCGAAATGTGTGGCAAAATTATGCAGTCATCGTGGCCGATAACAGCAGTAGAGGGCTTCATGAAGAGAATTGGTTCTTCAGGGACTGGCATGTTGAGCTCCTCAGCGTGGTCGATGTAGTTCAAGCCTACTGCGATGATTTTTGACGGAATTACTGGAGGAAGAAACTTCACAGCCGTCAAAGGAACTTCATAACCGTCGAAAACCACCAGACCGCCATCAATCTCAAAGCCTCCCTCGTAAATCCTTCCGTTTGCCACAAACCTTCCGAGCATGATACCACCTTATGGTAATTTATTGGCTTTTATTTACAAAAATAACTCAGAGTTTAAAAGCTTAGTTAGAAAATCTTCCATTTCATCAATAAATTTAACTCTTTCTAAAAGTCGGTCAAAATCCTCCCTGTCTCCATATTTTTTTCTGTAAGCCTCTACTAGCTCACCATATTTTATTGGATCTGACCTTCTTTAATCAGCCTTTCCTTGGCCAATCTGCAGTAATTCTCATCCACCTCCACACCAATCCCCCTTCTGTCGTAGAGAGCACAGGCTACGAGAGTCGTTCCACTTCCCAGAAAAGGGTCGAGGACTGTATCTCCTTTAAAGCTAAAAAGCTTAATACACCTCTTGGGCAGCTCGACAGGAAAAGGTGCTGGATGCCCCACTTTCTTTTTGCTTTCTCCTGAGAACGTCCACAACCCGTTGGTCCACTCCATAAATTCATCCCGCGTAATGTCTGACTCTCCCTTTTCTATTTTCTGCCATCTATCTTTATAGAAAATAACAATCACCTCAACGGGAGCGATGACGTAGGGCGCACTCGCGCTGAGCCATGAACCCCAGGCGGTTCTTCTTGAAATGTTTCCCTCATTCCATATTATCGTTGAAAAGTACTTCCATCCAACTTTTTTAGCGATGCTTACAACATCTGCATAAACACTCTGAAAGCCTGCCTCCTTTCTCCCCCTGCTCTTGTCGAGGGGGATGTTGAGGCACATTCTCCCATCGGGTTTCATGAGTGTGTAGGCTTTCCTTAACCACTTCTCGGTAAACTCAAGATACTTCTCGTAGGGAATGTCGTCCCTGTAGGAGTTGTAATGCATATCAACGTTGTATGGTGGAGAGGTGACAATCAAATCGACTGAATTTTCCTCTATTAGGTCTGTAGTCAGAAAATCATCGTGAATTATCTTAATTCTTCCATCTTCCGTTTCAAAGAAAACTTTTCCCTCTTTTAGTTTCATTAACACCCGTAATTCCAATCTTTGTTTATATCTTTCCCCTCAATAACCCTTAAAATCTTCGCCCTCTACGCCAAACATGCTCCTGGTAAAAACGCTCAGGGAGATGGAGTATGTCGCTGCATCTCACATCAAAGATGCCATTGGTGATGTTGAAATCGAAATCAGGCCCTCAGGCTTCCTCGGCCTACTTATCGTTCACTGTGATGAGAGCCTTAAAGAAAAGCTGGAGGAAATTCCCGAAATTGAGACCATAATTCCCGTCCTTGTAGAGTGTGAGGCAAAGCTCGAGGAGATTCTCTCCAAGGCAGAAATTGTGGCTGAAAAGGTTAAAGGGGCGAGAACCTTCGCAATAAGGACGAAAAGGAGGGGGACGCACGACTTCACAAGCCTTGACGTCAACCTCGATCTGGGGGACAGGATAAGGGAGCTTGCGGAATGTGAAGTTGACCTCAATTTTCCGGATAAGGCAGTTTATGTTGAAATTATAGGTAAAAGGGCCTTTATTGGAGTAATTGATGGCAGCGAGGAGCGGAAAAAGTACACTCCGGAGAAGGTTGATTCGAGGAAGCTTTTCGGAAAAATCAGTTTCGTCCAGATGCCCTATCTTGAGGATACCAAGGCTGCGCTGGAAATAGGCGAAAGAATAGGAAGGGCTGCACAGGCCTTCGAGATAAAGGAGCTCATAATCTCTCCCCACGACTACGCCAACGCCTTTGAGCTGGAGTATTTCATAAAGGGTGTGAGAAGGGGGCAAATTGCACGCTACAAAATTCAGGAGAGAGCCTATGCGAGAGAAGTCAGGAAGGTTTCCGTCTTGGTTAGAGACCTCTTTCAGACGGCAAGGGACAAGAGGAGAAGGAGAAACGTTTTGATAATCACCGACCCCACTGGAAAGCAGATTTCAGACGTGAAGGAAGAGCTCGTGAAAAGGATAAAGTTTGCGGACGAAATCGTTATTTTTGCCGGAAGCAGAGTGGGGATTCCAAAGGGACTATTCAGGCTGGCGGACTTTGTGATTGATCTGGCACCCCACATAACCTTTGCAACTGAACAGACAATTCCAGTAACTCTCTCAGCTTTGCTTACCCTTTATGAGGAGGCTGAAGTGGGAGAGGAAAGCGATGCAGAAATTGAGGGCTGACCAACTTTCCAAAAAATCGCAAATCAAATAAACCTCTGCAAATTACTGTCACTGTTATGGGAGCTACGATAATTGTTGGAGGATTGTGGGGAGACGAGGGAAAGGGAAAAATTGTCGCTCATGTCGCTTTCAGTGATAAACCGACGATTATAGCGAGAGGAGGAGTCGGGCCAAACGCAGGCCACACGGTGGAGATTGACGGGCAGAAATATGGAGTAAGAATGATACCTTCGGGGTTCGTTTACAAAGAGGCGAAACTTTACATCGGCGCTGGAGTGCTCGTAAATCCTGAGGTTTTTCTGAAGGAGGTGGAACTTCTCAACGTTGCCGACAGGGCGAGGGTTGACTACAGATGCGCAATAATCGAGCCAAAGCACATTGAAGCTGACAGGGGAAGTGAGTATTTAAGCAAGAAAATCGGTACGACAGGAACTGGATGTGGCCCTGCAAACGTAGACAGGGTTAACAGAGTGGCAAAGCAGGCGAAAGACATTCCAGAGCTTAAGGATTTTCTTGTTGACGTGCCACTCGAAGTTAATCAGGCCATCGACAACGGAGAGTTTGTTTTGATTGAAGGGAGTCAGGGTTTTGGCCTTAGCCTCTACTACGGCACCTACCCCTATGTGACCTCAAAGGATACAACAGCATCTGCAATGGCCTCCGATGTGGGGGTTGGGCCTACAAAAATTGAAGATGTCATTGTGGTTTTCAAGTGCTTCCCCACGAGAGTTGGAGCGGGCCCCTTCCCGACGGAGATGCCTCAGGAAGAGGCAGAAAAACTGGGAATCGTCGAGTATGGGACAGTTACGGGAAGAAGGAGGAGAATTGGCTACTGGGATGGGGAGTTTGCCCGCTACTCAGCGATGGTGAACGGTGCAACTCAGGTTGCTCTGACAGGAATTGACAAGCTGGACAAGGAGTGCTACGGAGTTACCGAATGGGAGAAGCTCACCCCAAAGGCAAAGAAGTTCATCGAGCAGGTGGAGGAGGATGTCAAAGTACCAGTAACTCTTATCTCCACAGGCCCGGAAACTAAGCAAATAATAGATTTAAGAAAAGAAAAACTTTAACTCTTTTTCTTAATTTTCTCAAGCTCTTCCTCCCTCAGAACTCTTCTCAGCACCTTACCAACGAGGGACTTGGGCAATTCGTTCCTGAACTCGTAAATCCGCGGAACCTTGTAGGCAGCAAGTCTCTCTCTGCAGAACGCATCTAAGTCCTTCTCCGTCACCTTACCCCTGTACTCCGGCCTGAGAACAACGAAGGCCTTGACCGTTTCACCCCTGTATGGGTCTGGCACTCCAACAACAGCGGCCTCCGCAACAGCAGGGTGCTCGTAAAGCACTTCCTCAACCTCTCTCGGATAGATGTTGTAACCTCCCGCGATTATCATGTCCTTCTTCCTGTCAACGATGTAGAAGTAGCCGTCCTCATCCATCTTTGCCATGTCTCCAGTAAGCAGCCAGCCATTGATGAGCGTCTTCTCAGTCTCTTCATCCATCATCCAGTAACCTTTCATGACCTGAGGGCCATAAATTGCCAGCTCTCCCTCCTCTCCCGGCGGTAAGATGTTTCCATCCTCGTCAACAACAACTGCGTAGGTGTCAGGGTAGGGAACTCCAATGCTTCCAGCCTTGTTGAGTCCGTAGAGGGGATTGCAGTGTGTAACTGGCGATGCTTCGCTCAATCCGTAACCTTCAACCAGCTTTCCTCCCGTAATCTCCTCCCACTTCCTCTTAACCTCAACAGGTAGAGGAGCGGCACCGCTTACGCAAACTCTGAGGCTTCTTAAATTGTACTTGCTCAGCTTCGGATGGTTGAGCATGGCGATGAACATTGTTGGAACGCCAGTGAAGGTTGTTGCCCTGTACTTGTGAACGGCCTTCATAATCGCCTCCACGTCTCTCGGGTCGGGAATTGGTATGACTTTCATCCTCATAACCGCCGAAGCGTTGAGCATGGTCATTCCGTAGACGTGGAACACGGGCAGGCAGCCAATGGCAACATCGTTGGGAGTTTTTCTAACATC
>DAINRD010000114.1:0-3617 GCA_036742095.1 Archaeoglobus sp.
CCGTTGAGCTGTAAGCGGGGAGGGAAGTGAAGGCAATGGCAGACGAGCACGGCTACTCTCTGTTGAATTTTAAAACCGGGGAGATAATCCTGCAAATCAATTTTACTGCCATTAACGAGGACCTTGATGGAAAAGTTAAGATAAGCAAAGAGGAGGCGGTTGAAAAAGCCTCCGAATTCTGCGGAAAGGACTACATCCTCGTAAGGGTTACCGAAAACCCATATGACTACGACATTTTGTTTGAGAGGCAAGTAAACGGCATCCCCGTTTTCGGCGAAGATTGCTATGTGGTAATCAACAGGATGACCGGTAAGATTGCAGCGTTCAGGAAGATGCCCGTTAGCGACATTAAAATCAAACCAACCGTCAGAGTATTGGAGAAGGGAGCTTTGAAGATTGCCAAGGCGAAGAACGCCAAACTCTACATCATTCCAAACTTGGGAGCGGTCTGGCTCACTGACGGCGATGCGGTTGATGCTTTGAGCGGTAAATTCGTGAGCGGAGAGATTAAAAAGCTGATGAAGGAGAAATACGCGACCACGGTTGACTTCGGGAAGCTTGAGAGTGAAGTAAAATCGAAGAATGCACGAGCATCTTCAAAGGGTGTAGATAACGATCAGGGAGCGGTGTTTAGAGCGGGTGATTGGTGGGTTAAAGATAACACGAACGCTGCAAAAAATTCGATGGAAAAGAATTGGGATCCTAATGTTGATGACTTTGGCGTTGTAGACAACACAAACGCTGTAAATCAAATTCTTAGAAACTACGAGGCTGTGTTTTATTCCGGTCACGGAAACAAGGAGGGCGGAGGATACGAAAAGGGAGAGTGCATCGTTGTTAAAGGAACGGGTAAACACCCAGAGCTCTGGTACTGCTACCACCACGCAGTATACGGCTTACGGACTCGGCTTTTTGTCATTCAAGCCTGCTACGCGGCAAACGAAAACCCGAATTCGCTGGCAAACGTCCTCGCGAGGAAGGGGGTTGAGTGCGTTATTGGCGCTTCGGGGAGCATACACGACTACGATGCTTTCGGATTGCCAACCTGTAGAACTTGGGCCGACGTATTCTGGGATCACGTGACAGGAAACTCCGATGCAAATTACCAGAAAAGGACGGCACACGAGGCGAGGATTGAAGCGAACAGCGCTGCATGGTTCTGCGATCTGGACAGGGAAGTGGGCAACTGCAACATGTACATCTGAGGGCGTATGTTCTTCAATTTTTTAATTCCTCCCAACAATTTCTCGTCCTTCCCGGAATACGTCGCCTTCGTGGTTTCGCTATCCTACGCCCTCAACGCTACGCTCTTGCTGCTGTACTCACGGATTTTTGGGGTGGAGGTTAAGGAGAAGGCGTTCATCCCAGTAACACTCTCCTTTGTGGCAATCGACTTTACATCCATTCAAGGTCTAAGGCTGTTCGTCGGAATTCCAGCACACCTCGGCGTTGTGATACTTACATCTCTCTGCATCCTGGAAGGGTTGGCTTTAGCCCTCGCCTCGTCCCTCGCCCTCGTTAATGCGAGCAGAAAGCATCTCGCAGCAACGTGGATCGCTGCAAACGTCGCCTCTTCGGGCTTCTTTATGGTTTTTGTTGGTGTTTCTTAAGAGCATGGATAAATTGAGGCTGGCGAACAGACTCGTTTTTGATTTCTATCGATCGCTCTCGCCATACCCCTCCTACATCGTTGGCCTGTTTGCTGATACTGGATGGCAGAATGTAAGGCAATTTGTCAGTAATATTTATAAGGATTTTTGAATAGGAGAATTGTGAAGTGGCTGATTCTCACTGCCATCGCAGGCATCGCATTCGGAGTGATTACAGCCTACTATACTGTCGATTACATCGCAGACCTTTTCAGCGTGAAAAACGGTCCGTGGGAGACTAACTTGCTTGCAGGCTCTGAAAAGGCCGACATCTACACCAGAGCCGCCATTGCCATCCACGCCCTATTCGCTCTGGACAGGTCAGAGGCCGTTTACTTTATCGCAACGACGGATGGCAGCAACCAGCCCCTGAGGCTAAACTGTGACTACAGGATTGAGGGGGGAAAGCTGCCAGCGAGGTGGTGGAGCATCACAGTTTACGGCTCTGACCACTTCTTAATCCCAAACGAATACGACATCTATGCAGTGACTGGAGAGAGCGTGAAGTGGTTTGACGGAAAATGGGTTGTGAAGCTCTCTCAGAGGCATCAGGAGGGTAGCTGGATTCCTCTGAGGGGTGAAGGGAACTTCATTCTCGTCCTGAGGCTTTACAATCCCGAACAAATCGTTTACGAGAGCCCTCAGTCAGTCGAGCTGCCAGAAATTATTCTGGAGGGGTGCAGATGAAGAAGTACATCGCAGTCTTCGCAATTTCCGCAATCGTCGCCCACATAGCCTTTGTAGCCTTTCTCCCCAAACTGATAATGGTGTTCTACTTCTACAAAACAACCTCGGCAGGCTACGAGGAGAACAAAATCTACCACGCCCCTCCCATAAACTCAAGCCAGAGAACCGTAGTCCTGCCAAGCCCCAACCTCCTTTACTCCTTCTGCATCTACGACATCTCCGAGGGACCTTTGCTGATTGAAGCAAAAGTTCCTGAGAACACTTACTGGTCCGTCTCCTTCTACGATTCCTTCACAAACAACTTCTTCACCATCAACGACCGTCAGGTTGAAGGGGTGGCCAAGATTTTGCTGGTGAAGGAGGGCACTGAAGTTAAAACAGATGCCATTGTGGTCAGAGCTAAGGATGAGCACGGTTTCATCCTCTTCAGAACCTTCATTCCTGACAAAGCCCTCATTCCACAGCTTGATGCTTTGAGACAGCAGTGGAAGTGCGAGCTATTTGGGCTGTGAGTCTTGAACAGCTGAAAAAGGCATGGGCGGAGAGATTGAGGAGTTTGAGGGACCTTATGGGATTAGCAGGTCTATTTTGAAAGGTATAAACTCAGTGACCCTGCAAAATCCAAAACTTTTTTTTTATTCTAATGATATCAAATGTCAACATGAATGAAAAGGTTGTTATTGCAGCAATATTCATAATAAATTGCAGCTGCTGTTGTCGTTGCTGTGACGGCATCAAAATTCGAGAGCTATGCGAGGTTTGGAGACATTGACATGAAGCTTGAAGCAGTTAACGACAGCCACGCTGTTGTAACCTTTGTTACCGAAGTGAGAAAGGAAAACGTGGGCGATTTCGCGATAAAGGCGAAGATTTACGACATTCAGACTGATTTACTTCTGGATGAGGTTGAGGAGACCTTCAAGAACTCCGATTCAAAATTCAGTGCAGAATTAACGATTCCCTTTGAAAAAACTCGTGATTACAGGATTAATCTCTTTCTAAAAGTTGGAGACAGAACTTATGACTCTTACAGCCTCATGCTGAGAAATCTTAGGCATCTCGTGTCTGAGGAAATGAAACTCGAAGCCTCTCTTGTGGATTCGGACTTTCTGCTGGCATCGGTCAACAACGGTAGTGTCAGATTTCTGGCCAGGTTCTACGTGGAGAGCGTGAAGGACTATGATGTGGTGGCGAGAATAAAGGTTTTGCAGGCTGATTCCAACGTTCTCGTGGGAGAGAGCTGGAAGAACGAGACTCTCCAGAAGGGCAAGACTAATATTG
>DAINRD010000114.1:3627-5582 GCA_036742095.1 Archaeoglobus sp.
AACTGGCGGGGTTCCGGGATTTGAGGTGGTGATTGCCTTGCTGGCCCTTGGAGGTGTGGCTTTATGGAGGAAGGCGAGGCGGTAAGGAAGATTCTTCTTGCAATTTTATTTTTCACACTCATCGTGTCGCTGGCGGGTTTGTACATCTCCGCGAACATTCTAATTGACGTGTGGGCGGGGACAAAATACTCCCCAGTTTACAAGGTTCTGTTAAATGCTGCAATGCTTCTGATTGCAGTTTATCTTATCCAAAGGTTAATAATCCGCCCAAAGACTTCAGATTGATGAGGTTGTTTGTTGCTGTAGATGTCGATGAAAAGCTGAGAGAGAGAACAAAACCACTTCTCAATGCACTTTCACGCCTGAACGGTGTGAAGGCCGTAGAGCCTGAGAATTTGCACATAACTCTGCTCTTTCTTGGAGAAGTGGGGGAGAGAAGACTTCCCGCAATTGAGGATTCACTTTCATCCGTCGAATTTTCTCCCTTCACTCTGACCTTTGAAGGAGTTGGTGCCTTTCCCAACGAAAAGAATCCAAGGGTTGTCTGGGTGGGTGTTAAGGACAGCGGAGAGCTGAAGAAGCTTGCCGATTCTGTTTACGAGAAGCTGAAAAAGCTTGGATTCAGGAGAGATAAGGAATTTGCCGCTCACATGACCGTTGCGAGAGTTAAGAGAAAGAATCCAGAGGTTAGTGACATTATCAGCAAGTTCTCTTCCGAGAGCTTTGGTGAGGTGGAAGTGAGCAACTTCAAGCTGAAGCAGAGCATTTTAACTCCAAAGGGGCCGATTTACAAGGATTTGAGGGTATTTGAATGAAGCTGGAGGAGGTAGTGGAAAGGGCCATTGAGCTTGTAAGGCCAGACGAAGAGGAGGTGGAGAGGGCAAAAAGGGCGGAGAAAGAGCTCAAGTGGAGACTTGACTCTCTTGGGGTGGATTATCTTTTCGTTGGGAGCTACGCGAGAAACACCTGGCTGAAGGGTAGCCTTGAGATTGACGTTTTTATCCCATTCCCTGAGGACCTCTCAAAGGACGAACTCAGGGAGAGAGGGCTCGAAATTGGGAAGGCTGTCCTTGATAGCTACGAAATCCGATATGCTGAACATCCCTACGTTCACGGGGTTGTTGAGGGGGTTGAGGTTGACATCGTTCCATGCTACAGGCTGAGTGAGCCGGGGAGGATTAAGTCCGCCGTCGACAGAACTCCTTTTCACCACGAGTGGTTGAGGGAGAGGATTAGGGGAAAGGAGGATGACGTGAGACTCCTTAAGGGTTTTTTGAAGACCAACGGAATTTACGGGGCTGAATATAAGATAAGGGGCTTCTCCGGTTACCTTTGCGAACTTCTGGTCATTTTTTATGGCTCATTTTTAGAAGTTGTGAGGAATGCGAGAAAATGGACCAGGAGAACGGTAATAGATGTGGCTAAGGGAGAGGTGAGGAAAGGAGAGGAGTTTTTTGTCGTTGACCCGGTGGATGAGAAGAGGAACGTTGCAGCTAACCTCAGTCTTGACAATCTTGCGAGATTTGTCCACCTCTGCAGGGAGTTTCTGGAAAACCCCTCTCTTGACTTCTTCAAAATCGAGCCTCCTAAGGAAGTTGAGCCTGAGAAACTGAGGCCAATTATGGAGGAGAGGGGAAGTGCAGTTTTTGCTGTGAAGTTCAGAAAGCCTGACATAGTGGAGGATAACCTGTATCCGCAGCTTGAGAGAGCATCGAGGAAAATTTTCGAGTTCCTGGAGAGGGAGAAGTTCATGCCACTCAGATTTGCCTACAAGGCTGCTGGAGATTTCTGCTACCTGCTTTTTGAGTGTCAGATAAGGGAGATTTCCAGAGTTTTCAGAAGAATGGGACCGCAGTTTGAGGATGAAAGGAATGTCAGGCGGTTTATTTCGAGAAAAAGAGCCTACAAACCATTCATTGAAGATGGAAGGTGGTGGTCTTTCGAGATGAGAAAGT
>DAINRD010000115.1:0-435 GCA_036742095.1 Archaeoglobus sp.
ACATAACCCATAAGGATTTTCTTGATGGACGTGGGCATCCCCAAGCGGTCAGAGTGCTGTGAAAAGAATTTTCGCATGTGCTTCATTCTGAGCGGCGAGTTTCATAGGGTCGGGACTGGATTCGAGGTATGCGAGTAAGATCTCTTTCGCCTCCTCTGAGAAGAAGGTTGTTCTATCTTTGTAGCTCTTGCTGATTTCTGCAGGAATGAAGATCATGCGGTTTTCAAGGTCAATGTTGTCGAGAGAGAGCTTATAGACTTCCTCAGCCCTCATCCCCGAGGTTGCAGAGAGGAGGATCGCAGCTCTGGCTTTCAGCAGTAATGGGGTGTATTTTACTTTCTCATCGATTTCTTTTATGAGATTGCGAATGTGGTGCGGCTTTATCACGTTTTTTCTCCTCTCAGGGACGTTTGGAATCTTGATACTGTCTGCGAG
>DAINRD010000115.1:445-5461 GCA_036742095.1 Archaeoglobus sp.
ATATAAATTATTATGCGGTTATCATCAAGTTGGTATGAACAGGCCTCCAAAAATCGCATCAATCTCGACATTATTTTCTTTATTTCGGCCTCAGATATATGAGAGAGCTGCAAAGTTGTCAAAAAGCTGTTTAAATGGCTTGAATCAACCCAAAAAACAGTGCGGCCGCCGGGATTCGAACCCGGGCAACGGGCTCGGGAGGCCCGTGTCCTGCCGCTAGACTACGACCGCTTGTAAGCGTTTACCCAACTAAGCAAATAAACATTTCGAATCCTAATCCTTGACATCATACCGCAAAGTTATTTTACCCAAAGTTAACTCACTGCGTGCTCACCGACACGCTGCTCGGCACACTGCTCGGTTTCATTGCAGGACTCATTCCGGGGATTCACAGCAACACCTTCGCCTCCTTAACTCTTCTGTATTCCTCAAGCTTTCAAAATCCTTCCGCAATTATCGTTTCATCAGCAATCGCCTACACCATAGCCAACATCCTTCCCACAGTATTTCTGGGAGTACCTGACGAGGATACGGCGATAGCTGTCCATCCAGCTAACGAGATGGTTCTTGAGGGGAGGGGGCTTGAGGCTGTTACGATTTCGGCCATCGCATCTTTCCTCGCTGTCGTGGCCAGCTTTCTACTCTACCCTGCAGTTCAATTTCTGGGGCTCAACTATTCAGCAGTAAAGCGCATGACACCTCTGGCCCTAATCGCCATCTCCGCTTTCCTGATTCTTACAGAGAGGGGAGAAGAGTTTGAGGGGAGCTACTCTGCATGGCGCAAGAGGCTCTACGCTCTTCTTGTCTTTGCCGTCTCCGGATTTGCCGGACTCGTGGCCTTTCAGGTTTCAGAGTATGTTACCAACCCGGCGGGCTCCATACTTTTGCCCCTGCTTACAGGCCTTTTCGGGGTACCGATCCTGCTCCAAACGACCTCTGGTAATATACCACCCCAGGAAGTGAGGTTCAGGATGCCGGACACCAACGCAGTCTCAGCTGGAACGATTGCAGGCTTTCTTGTCTCCCTGTTTCCGGGAGTGAGCAGCGGTGTTGCAACCGTTCTCGCCACTGCTGGGATAAGGGGTAGGGAAGGATACATTGCCGCTGTGAGTGCCGCAAATTCAGCCAACGCCGTTCTCTGCTTTTTCATGCTCATGACATCGTCAAAGGCGAGGAGCGGGGCTGCGGAGGCGTTGAAGATACTGGGAGCTTATCCATCTCCTGCCGATTTGTTTCTGATGGTGACCATTTCCGCCTCCATCGCCCTGGCCATGACCATTGCCGCATCGAAAGTCGTCTTCTCCCGTTTGACGAGACTTCGGTTTTCGTGGCTCTCTGCAGCGGTGCTTCTGTTCCTGATTGCCCTAACCTTTGCTCTTACAGGACCTGTGGGGCTCATGGTGCTCTTTGTCTCTTCCACAATAGGGATGTCCGCTCCACTCCTCGGTGTGAGGAGGACCAACTGCATGGGCTGCCTGATTGTTCCTGTTTTGCTGCATTATCTCTGAATATATCAATATATCTCTGATTCAATTACCCATGCTTCCTGATTCTGGCCACAAAAAAGCCTGAACAGTTATGTCTGTGGGGATAGAACCTCCTCGCCTTACTGACATCACGTTTTACACCCGGTAAATTCAAAGCTCTATCACCCCACTCAATCTCCTCAACAACCCCCTTTCTCCTCTCAAGCAGGAAATCCACAACAAACTCATTTTCTTCAGGCGTGAGCGAGCAGGTGGAGTAAACCATCACTCCTCCTTCCTTTAGACAGTCGAAGGCTGCGAGGACGAGCTCTCTCTGTAAAGAGGAGCAGAAAAGGATGTCCTCCTTTCCGCGGTCCGTCTTTCTGGAGGGGTCTTTGTGAATTATGCCCTCCCCCGTGCACGGAGCGTCGAGCAAAACCCTGTCGGCCTTTATCCCCAGCGCAGGGATTTCTCTGCCATCAACGTTGAGCACTGCCACATTCATCGCCCCCATTCTGTTGACGTTGTCTATGAGGGGCTGAAGTCTCTCTTTCTGCGGCTCCACGGCAACGACAACACCTCTGTTTTCCATGAGCATTGATAAAAAGGTTGTTTTCCCGCCTGGAGCGGCTGCGAGGTCCACAACAACCTCTCCCGGTTTTGGTTCAAGGGCAAGGGGAGGGATGCATGAGCTCTTGTCCATAACGTAGTAGTAGCCCATCAGGTACTCAGGTGTTGCACCAATGGAATAAGGCTCCTCAACAACCTCAAAGCAGTATGGAACCTCCGTTTTCCTTAACTTAAACCCTCTACTCTCCAATCTATCCAGCAGGCCTGTTTCGTTAATCTTCAGAGTGTTTAAGCGAATGTACTTCGGGATTCCCTCCTCAAAAGCCCTGATTATCTCCTCTGCTTCATCGCCAAAAAGGTGCAGCCACCTCCTCACGATGAACTCGTCGTAGCCGTACTTTACCGCCAGCTCCTTGGCCTTTTTCGAGGAGGGAAAGTCAAGAACCTTCATCCTTTATCCTCGCCTTGCCCGGAGGTAAGAACTTCATTATCTCGTCTGGCGTTGCCACAGCCCTGACGATGTGTCTATCCTCTCCAGCCATTTCCACGAGCTTCTTTGCTATCTCCACCCCAAGCTCGTTGTGTTCTTTCCCACCAATCTCAAGCTCCACGTAGTAACTTGCCTGCTTTTTCACTGCCGACACTGGTCCTCCAATAACCCTCAAATTCTCAACATCAACGCCAATGGCACAGTTAAGCTCTACCGTGAGATAGTTTCTCTTTCCCGTGATGTAGAAGCTCCCCTTCGGCAGGTACTCTCCGGCCTTTGCAGATTTCGAAACCTGCTCTGGCAGGACGTAGTAAACCTCCCCCGCGTGCTTTCCTTCTTTCCATAACGCAGAGTAGGTGGCAGCAAACTCAGCAGCCTCCCTTATGCTCTCCTCTCCAGCCTCCTGTCCCCTCTTCAGAATTACGGCAGGAGCACCGGGAGTTTGCGTGTGGAAGAAGAGGTCGAGGCTTTCGATGTGCTTTGCTACAATCTCCTCATTCATCTCCGCAGTTCTGCCTCCTATAACCAGAAAACCCTCGCTGGTGAAGAACCATCTGTAGTTCTCGTACCAATCCCTCTTCCTCCTGACTTTTATGCTCGTGACGAGCTTTTTCTCCAGCTTCTCCTCAACCCTCTCCATTTCTCTCAGTGTTGCTTCAATGGCTCTCTTCACTCCCTCCGCCTTCTCCCTCGCCTTCTTGGCCTTCTCGTAGTAAAAGTCGGCGTTTTCGTGAATGCTCTTCTTTATCTCCAGCTCAACGTCGAAGTTGCCTATTTTAACCACAATGGTGTTCTTCTCAGGCTTCACGGCCTTTACCAGCTTTTTGAGCTTCTCATCCTTCGAAATAATCTCCTTAATCTCATCCCAGCTCTTTCTCTCCCTCGCAGCCCTGAAGGCCTCGATTATTTTCTCTACCGTCTGATAGTTCTCGTATATGGCATCTCCTATCCTCCTGAAGCTCTCTGCTTCATCCTCGAACCTCTTCAAGCTCTCCTTCTGAATATCAAGCCTCTTATTGAGCTTCTCAAGCTCTTCGCTCTTCATCGACTCAAGCTCGTCCATTTCAGCCAGCTTCTTGGAGAAGTAGTCGTCGAGGGCGTCGTTAAAGGATTCGAAGTACTTCTTTTCGCATCTTGAGTAATAAAGCAGTTCCATTGGCACCACGTCGAGGTAATCTCCGTCCTTCAGAATAATCTGGGGCTTCGGAGTGAAGTTCATCAGTTTCTGAATCTCCTCGTCAATTTTTTTCCTCTCATCCTCGCCCAGCTCTGCGTACTTTCTCTTTTTGTCGATTCCGACTCTCAGGCAAACCTCTTCAGCATAAAGTCCGCCCAGGCCGGACATAGCAAGGACTCTCACCACCTCTCTGTCCTCATCCTTTCTTTCCATCTGCTCAGGGAATCTGTAAAGCTCACCAACCTTGATGGTGTGTTTGAGGGGCATGACGACTCTGTTTTCATCATTCAGCAGCACGACGTTCCCCTTCGAGAAGAGCTCGGCCACAAGCCTCCTTATCTCACCAGACCGCTCAAACTCGATTATAACGACTCTGTCAAAGTCGTACTGCTCTATTTTCTTAATTCTCGCCCCCTCAAGGTGCTTCCTTAAAAGCATTGCGAAGGCTGAGGGAAAGCGGGGAGCCTGCTTCGGGAACTTTGTGAGGTGAATCCTCCTTCCCGCTTCAATGACAAGGTCAACTTTCCTGCCAGCGTAGATTCTTATTCTAATTTCATCTGGCGGATGGTGATAAACTTTCTCTACCTTTCCTCCCTCAAGCTCCTTGAGCTCTTTCACGCAGGCATTGACGTCGAAGGAACTCAGCTGTTTCACATTCCCTCTCCAACCTCAGGTTAAAATTCTTTAACCTTTGAAAAAATTGAACACATGGAAGAAGTTCTCGAAGCTGCGGAAAAAATCAGGAGCATGGAGGTGAGAGGTGCTGCAAGAATTGCGAGGTTCGCTGCGGAAACTCTGATGAAATTTGCCGAAAGAGCTACTGACGAGAAGTTTGATGAGGAGATGAAGTGGGCTGCTGACACTCTCCTCAACACTCGCCCAACAGCGGTGAGCCTCTACAACGCTGTAAACTACGTCATGCGCTATGGTGGGGAGAGCGTTGAGGAGAAGAGGCAGAGCGTCATAAGGAGGGCCAGAGAGTTCATAAACTGGGTTGAGAATGCCCAGAGAAAGATTGGGGAGATTGGGGAGAAGAGGATAAAGGATGGCTACACCGTTATGACGCACTGCAACTCCTCAGCAGCCCTTTCTGTCATCAAAAAGGCCCACGAAAACGGCAAGAGGGTGGAGGTTATCGCAACTGAGTCGAGGCCGAGGTGGCAGGGACATCTGACGGCTAAGCAGCTTAGGGAGGTGGGGATTGATGTCACTCTCATCGTTGACTCAGCTGTCAGGTATTTCATCAACGAGGTGGACTGCGTTGTGGTTGGTGCTGACACCATAACTGCCAATGGAGCCCTGATTAACAAAAT
>DAINRD010000116.1:0-111 GCA_036742095.1 Archaeoglobus sp.
CAGCGTTTATTATTGCTTACCGCCTCAGTTACGACCACAAAGTAGTCCAGCTGATCGGCAAAGGTTCTGTAGCATTTAGCTCTTATGTCCCTCTCGTATGTGATATTGTAA
>DAINRD010000116.1:347-5461 GCA_036742095.1 Archaeoglobus sp.
GTTCGCTGAAAAATACAAGCTGAGTGAAGAGCAAAGATACTACGAAAAAGTCGTGAGGAGTGAGTTTGAAAAGCTCGGTCTGGAAATTGAAATCATATATGCGGACCTCTTTGATTTTGAGAGTGCTGTAAAAGCCATCTCAGAAGCAGTGTTAGAAGAGAAAAAGGAGGGGAGGGAAGTTTACCTAAATCTTTCCTCTCATGGGAGATTGGTTTCTGTAGTCTCGGCTCTGATTGGGTGGTATCACGGCGTCAGAATGTACTACGTTCTTGCAGATAGATACGCCAGAGACGAGAGGGAAAGGAGGGAGCGTGGGAGAAGCATTTGCGAAAGTGTGCGAATTCTCGAAGTGCCGAATGTAGAAGTTATGAAACTAAGCAAAGAAGAAAGCGTGGCACTTTCGCTCATATTCAAAGAAAATTCCAAGGGAAGAAGCGCTAAACTGGAGGATTTGCTTGAGGAATTCTGCAGAGCCTTTCCGGAAGTATACGCATGCGAAAAAGATGCAGGAGGGAAATGGAAGAGAAAAGCAAAACAGGAGAACCTCACAAAGCTAAACAGAAGGGTTATTTCCAAGCTGGAAGCAAAGGGGTTCATTGAGAGGGAGAAAAGTGGGAGAAACGTATTTCTCAGGCTGACTGATAGGGGTAAAATTTACGCACTTTTAAGCACTGATAACTAATTTCCGAACCTTTTACATCTTCAACATGCTTGATAAAGTAAGGAATATAATCCATGAGGAAGCTGTAATACATATGGCCGAATTGAAAATTAAAATCCCCGAAGACTTAAAGAGGAAGATGGATGAGTTTGGCGTTGATTGGTCGCCAGCGATAAGAAGAATGATTGAAAGGGAAATTCAAAATTTAACCGAAATTGAAAGAATAATATCCAAGAGCAGGATGGCAGAAGAAGATGCCTTAGAGCTTGGCGAGAAAGTTAGCAAATCCATAGCTGAGAGGTTCAGGAAGCATGTTGCTGGTGATAGATGCTAATGTATTATTTGCCGCTCTTATTGCCAGAAGTGGGACATTCAGGGTTTTTGCAACCAACAGGATTCTAAGAAAATTTCGTTTTATAGCCCCAGAATAAAATTAAACTGTGCGATTTGGTCAAACGACAGGAGATTAAAGGAGCAAAGTGCTGTTAAAGTTTATAATACACAGGAAATACTCCAATTGCTTGAAATTTGAGTTTAGAAAAAACTTAAATTCTCCTTTAACAACCAAAAAATAGGTGATGAATCTAGCAGGATCTGAGCCGAGGCGATGATGACGGCTGTACTCTCTGATTACAGCAAGTCCCTCTCCGCCATCTCGATTGTCCTCTGAATGGCCTCCTGAAGAGCCTCCGGCAATCCCTTAATCTCAATCTCCATGAATCCCCTGACTATTGCCGAAATTGCCTCGTCTCTGCTAAGCCCCCTCGACATCAGATAGAATATCTCCTCTTCCGCTATTTTACCGATGGCCGCCTCGTGACTCAGCTCGACATTGGGATAGCTCGCCTCGAGTTCAGGAATTGCGTGAATCAGTCCGTTCTCAGCCAGCATCAGTCCTTTGCACTCTAAATGCCCCTTTACATACGGTGCCTTGCCTGAAATGTGCCCCCTCGCTATAACCCTGCCACCCTTGCTTATCGTTCTCGATATTATCTCAGCCCTGCTGTTCTCTCCCTGCAGTATCGCTCTCGCCCCAGAATCAACCACGCTGCCTTCGAGCGCAACAATCACGCTGTTGAATATCACCGCTCCGTCCTTCTCCACGTAGGCTGTGGGATAGGTCTGAACGAGCTTAACGGGATTGAGCAGGATGTAGTTGCTTATGAAGGTTCCTCCCTCCTCCACCTTTATCGCCGTTCTCGGCCTCACCTCTACTGTAGTATCCCAGCTGTGTATCATGGTGAAGGAGAGCTTTGCGTTCTTTTTCACAAAGAACTCCGAAAGACCGATGTGCATTCCCGCCACGCCGGGATGGGAGGTGCAGCCTGAAATGATGTTGAGCTCCGAACCTTCCTCGGCTATCACAATGTTGTGAACCCTCTGCTTCTCCACCTTTTTAAGGTAGAGGCAGGCCTCAACAGGAATCTCAACTTTCGCTCCCGGCAGGGAGCGGATGAAGTAGCCGTTAACGTCCTCTGTATCTGCCATTCTCGTGAACTCATCCTGATCTTTCCTCAGAATCTTCCAGAAGTAGTCCTTAACCCAGTCGTACTTCTCCATTGCCTGCTTTATGCTCATCACTTCAACGCCCTCGAAGAAGGATGAGAAGGTCCTCGCTTCCTGGTCTTCCTGCAGGTAAACTCCCGACCTCTTTGTTTTGTCCAGCTCAATTCCGACTTCCTTCAACCTTTCCTTATCTACTCCGAGTTCTCCATATTCGCCAGACATTTCGCCAAACACCCCTCATACCCGTGGTTTCTAATCTGGTTCAGAATATCCCTCGGCTCGCCTATGCAGGCAATCCTGCCCTTGTAGAGGATTGCGGCATAGTCGGCATCTACGTAATCCAGAATGTGTCCCTGATGGGTAATAATTATGCCGGACTTCGTCCTCTCTCCCTCCTCCTTATCCCTTTCGAGGAGAGTTCTGATTGCCTCACCGATTAATGCAACATTCTCAAGGTCAACACCACTGTCAGGCTCGTCGAGCAGAATGAAGTCGGGATTCATCAGCATAAGCTGCAGCAACTCTGACCTCTTTACCTCTCCTCCTGAGAAGCCCATATTGACCTCTCTGTAAAGGTGGTCGGTCATCTTCATTTTCTCCGCCAGCCCCATGATTGTGCCTTCATCGTAGCCCCCAATCCTCGCACAGTACCTCAGCACGTCAATCAGCTTAACTCCGCTTATTTTTGGCGGAGTCTGGAAGGCCATCCCCATCCCCAGCTTAACCCTCTCGTTGGTGGGCAAATTGGTAACGTCAATTTTTTTGAACATTATCCTCCCGCTCGTGACTCTGTAGGATGGATTGCCGATGAGAGCGTTGAGGAGTGTTGATTTGCCTGAGCCGTTAGGACCAAAGAGAACGAAGGTTTCACCCTCTTTTATGAAGAGATTAACGTTCTTCAGTATCTTTCTGCCGTCAACTTCCACACCGAGGTTCACAACTCTCAGAACACTCATGCCATCTCTTCAATCGCAGCCTATTTAACGTTTCTTGAGTTTTCCCCAAATCAGTCAATCTTATTAACCATCCTGAAAACTGCAAGTGATGGACATCGAGGGCTATGCGATGAGGATGCTTGAAAGAACAGACGAAGAGACTGTGAAAAAGCTTCTGGCTGAAAGAATAGCCGAAATTAAAAGCTGGAGCCTTGAAAAGTCGATGCGATGGGCTGAAGCTGTTATTGTTGAGGTGAAGAATGCATACAGCAAATCTAACTGGCTCCTCGACTATTACCGCTCAGGAGTCACTATGGGCGAGTTTGGTGTTGGTTCGAGGGGTAGGGGAGACTTCTACGTTCACGAGAAGATTGCGGAAGTTATAGGGGATTCTGGAGCAGTTGTTTCTACAAAGGACTTGGACGATGCGGGAGTGGTGAAGTTCGGGGACTTCTACATTTCTGTTGCCATTGACGGCATCCACTCAAGGCTGAGCGAGTTTCCCTTTATTGCTGGATTCCACGTAACGAGGGCGGCGATGAGGGACGTTTACGTCATGGGTGCTGAGCCAGTAGCTGTTTTTTCCGACATCCACATTGCAGATGACGGAGATGTAAGCAAAATCTTCGACCACATTGCAGGTATAACAGCAGTATGCGAAGCTGTAAAAGTTCCGCTGGTTAGCGGGAGCACGCTGAGAATTGGCGGCGATATGGTCATTGGGGAGAGAATGACGGGCGGAGTTGGCTGCGTGGGGGTTTCGAGGCACATAACCCCTCGCAGAAACGTGAGGGATGGGGACGTCATTCTGCTTACAGAGGGCGCAGGAGGGGGGACTGTTGCGACAACAGCCATCTACTACGGCATGCACGAGATTGTTGAGGAGACAATCAACCTTGACTTTATCAAGGCTGTGAGGGCAATTTTCAAAGCTGACCTCGTCAGAAAAATCCACTCCATGAGCGATGTTACCAATGGAGGAATAAGGGGGGATGCGGAGGAGATAGCCAAGGTTTCAGGATTGGCTCTCGTTTTCGACTACGAGAAGGTGAGAAGCTGCGTGAATCCGAAGGTGCTCAAAATGCTCGAAGAGCTTGAAATTGACTTCATGGGCGTGTCAATCGACTCTTTGATGGTTGTGTGCGATGCAGAAACGGCAGAGCTCGTTAAGAAGGCTGTAAGAGAAACAGGAATCAGGATAGAAGAGGTTGGATGGGTTGAGGAAGGCAGGAGGGGAGCCTTCGTTCTTGAAGACGGAAAAATAAGGGAAATAAAGCCGAGATTCAGGGAGTCTGCCTACACACCCCTCAAGAAAGTTGTGGGGGAGGAAACACCTCCTGACTTCGAGGAAATGCGCAGAAAGGTGGATGAAGCTGCAATAAAGGCCGTGGAGAAAAAAAGGAAAGTTCTTGAGAGGCTCGGAAAGATATAATCTCTTTGAAGAGCTTGGTTCAGTCTTCTTGTTTCAGGTCTCCTCCCTTATTTCCCTGTTAATCCTGTCTTCAAGCTCAAGCAAAATCTTTAGAATGGTGAAGTAAAGCTCAGCCAGCTTGTTCTTCTCCCACTCGGCGTATTTCATTATGATTCTGTCAAGCTTGCCCTGCAGCTTTCCCATTCTGTAAAGAAGGTATAGCATGTCCTCGACGCTGTTGCTGAAGGTGAATTCTACACCCCTCTCCCTCTCATAGAGCCAAGCCCTCCTTATCGTCTCTCCTATGGTGCCGTAATCAATCTGAAGAAAATCCTTTCTCGTTCGGAAAAGCTCTTCAAGCTCGAATTTGTTGGGGAGTACCACTTCATTTATGATGGCTGAAAGTTCAACAATTCTCGTGAAGAAGAGGTAGAAAATGGGGTTGAAGATGTTACCACTCTTTTTGAGATTCTTTGCCCTCTCCACGAGGTCGTTGTCAAACAGCTCCCTGACCTCCCTTTCGAACTCTTTTAGATTCATTTGAAGTATGATGGGACAAAGGGGTTATAAATCTTGCCGAGAATGTGAAAAAGTGCAGATT
>DAINRD010000117.1:0-5411 GCA_036742095.1 Archaeoglobus sp.
GGGGACACGGGGTTGAGAAGGGGGACAGCTTCTACATGATGATTCCTCTCTTCCCTGAAATCTGGTTTGCGACCTTTGCAACCGTTAAGGGAGGATTTGTTGGCGTCCCCACCGCAACAACCATGACGACCAGAGACCTTGAGTACAGGTTCAGGGTTTACCCGCCGGTTGCAATTATGGCCGACGAAGCTTCAGCCAAAACAATTGATGAGGCTTTAAGCAACGTTGGTGCGGAGCCAAAAGTCAAAATTGTTATCGGAGACAGGAGCGGATGGGAGAGCTACGATTCCCTTAGCAAGGAGTCGTCGGAAGCTGAGGCTGCAAAGACGAAGTGGGACGACATAATCTTCAGCTTCTTCACATCTGGAACCACAGGATTGCCCAAGAGGGTCGCTCACACCGCCACATCCTATCCTGTGGGCCACCTCATGACCGCATGCATAATTAACGTGCAACCTGGGGACATCCACCACAACCTGAGCGCTCCGGGATGGGCTAAGTACGCGTGGAGCTCCTTCTTTGCCCCTCTTAACGTCGGAGCCACTGCGACCGGTTTCTACTACACGAGGCTGAACGGTGACCTCTACCTGCAGGCTGTGTCGGAGTTCAAGGTGAACACCTTCTGCGCCCCGCCAACAGCATGGAGGCTGTTCATGTTCGCAGACATAGGAAAGTACGACTACTCGGCATTGAGGGATGTCGTTAGCGCTGGAGAACCACTCAACCCCGAACTCTACGAGCAGTGGAAGAAGTACACCGACACGGAAATCAGGGACTTCTACGGCCAGACGGAGAGCACCGCAATGATAGGCAACCCGCCGTGGTTCAAGGGAGGCAAAATCATTCCTGGCTCTTTCGGCAGGCCCACCTTCATGTACGACGTTACTCTCGTTGATGATGAGGGCAATGAAATAACGAAGCCCAATGAGGTTGGCCACATTGTCGTCAGGCTTGATCGCTGGAGGCCGATTGGGCTGTTCAAGGAGTACATGGGCGACCCTGAGAAAACGGCCAAAGTTTTCGTTGGAAAGTACTACTACACGGGAGATAAGGCGTTCTTCGACGAGAAGAGGTACTGGTGGTTTGTTGGCAGGGCTGATGATGTCATAAAAACTTCTGATTACCGTGTCGGACCATTTGAGGTTGAGAGCGCCCTTATTGAGCACCCTGCAGTTGCTGAGGCTGCTGTTGTTGGAAGCCCGCATCCCATAAGGTATCAGCTCGTCAAGGCCTTCGTCATACTTGCTCCGGGCTACGAGCCATCAAGGGAGCTTGCTCTTGAGCTGTTCATGCACTGCAAGAAGATTCTTGCGAGGTACAAGATACCCAGGATAATCGAGTTTGTTCCCGAGCTGCCCAAGACCATCAGCGGTAAAATAAGGAGAGTCGAGCTCAGGCAGATTGAAGAGGAGAAGAGGAAGAAGGGAGAGAAGGGGGAGCACGAGTACTTCTACGACGACTTCCCTGAACTCAAGTCTTCCTAAATTTTTATGTTTACTGGTGTTTTTTATCACCCTTCTTTCAGCAGAAGAAGCTATCTCACACTGGGAACAAGGCTGAGAGACTTTCCCGAAGCTTTTGCAGAAATTGAGAGCCCAAAATTGAAGATTATCGAATCGCCAGCAGTCGATGAGGAGCTGATTTTGAAAATACACACCAAAGAGCACCTTGAAGGGGTGAAAAAGGACCCTCTCTGCTCGACAGCCTGGCACTCCGCAGGTGGGGTTGTCAAAGCTGCGGAGATGGTTTACAGCGGTGAGCTGAGAAATGCCTTCTGCTACATTGGTGCCGGGGGCCACCATGCAGGCAGAGACTACTTCTGGGGATACTGCTGCTTCAATGATGTGGTTCTGGCAATTCAAAACCTCTACGATAAGTTTGAAGAGGTTAAAGTTGCCATCATAGACACCGATGCCCATCACGGCGATGGGACGAGAGAGCTTCTTGAGCTTTTTAATTTTAGCGTATTGCACTTCTGCATCTGCGAGAGGGACTACGTGTCGAAGGATGGGTTGAAGGTTGATGTGAGCTATTTCAGCCATCCTTACAACAAGGCTGTTGAGATGTTCTGCAGCAAGGCGAGGAAATTTGCCCCCAAGCTTATTTTCTGGTACTTCGGCCACGACACCCACGCTGGAGATTACGGAGACATAGGGATGACGGTAGAGGACTACAGGGCAATGGCGATGAAGATCAGGGAGCTTTCTGAGGAGATCTGCAATGGCAGGCTTGTTGTTGTTCTTGGAGGTGGGAGCATCCCGGAAATCGCCAGAATTTCGACTCTTGCAGTTATACGCGCCCTTCTGGAATGACAATAAAAAGACATATTAAGCAGAGGAACAAACAAATTATGAATGGCAAAGCGGGAAACGGCTGAACTGAGATACCTGATAGTTCGTCCTTTAGGCTATCCGCTCAAGGCGAGCTATCACGAATACCCCCAGGTGGATAATCCGAAGGTATTCGATGTTTACGCTAAGGACCAGTGGAAGGGAGAGTTCGTGCACAAGAACAAGCTGATTTTCGACATGAGGATGTTTCCCGACTTTGCCTTTGAAGTTGTTGACTGCGACCCGCCATCGGGCTACATTTCCGACTCCACAATAATCCTTGTGGAGAGCGATTCCCGCATCATCGAGACTGAAATAGTCAGAGATATCACGCTGGCCGATGTTGTCGGTCAGGAAGAGGCGAAGAGGAAGGCGAAAGTGATTCTTGAGTACCTCAGGAATCCAGAAAAGTTCGGTAAGTGGGCTCCGAAGAACGTGCTGTTTTACGGCCCTCCCGGCACGGGTAAGACAATGATGGCGAAAGCCCTGTCCAATGAGGCAAAAACACCCTTTTTGTCGGTGAAATCCACAAAGCTCATCGGAGAGCATGTTGGAGATGGGGCGAGGAGGGTTCATGAACTCTACGAGAGGGCGAAGCAGCTTGCCCCCTGCATAGTCTTCCTTGATGAATTCGACGCGATAGCCCTTGACAGAGGCTACCAGGAAATCAGGGGCGATGTTTCAGAGATTGTGAATGCTCTGCTGACAGAGCTTGATGGGACGAACAGCAACGAGGGGATTTGCACAATTGCAGCAACAAACAGAGTTGAGCTGCTTGATGCTTCAATCAGAAGCAGGTTTGAGGAGGAGATTGAGTTCAGATTGCCAAGCTACGAGGAGAGGCTTGAAATTTTGAGAAGAAACCTTGAGGAGTTCCCTGTTCCTGTTAAAGCCAGACTTGAGCTCGTTGCTGCAGCCTCAGAAGGTTTTAGCGGTAGAGATCTGGTTGAGAAGGTGATAAAGGCCTCTCTGCACAAGGCGATTGCGGAGGGGAAGGGAAAAATAGAAACTGAAGATTTGCTGAGAGCGGCTGAAAAAGTTAAAATGCCTTCAAGGCAGCCTCCAAAGCAGATGTTTATTTAGAGATTTCTCTGAACCCACCTCTTGAGCTCACTCTTGGGCATCGCACCCACAAGCTGGTCCACTGGCTTGCCGTTCTTGAAGAAAATCAGCGTTGGGATTGCTGAGATTCCGTACCTTGCGGCAATTGTTGGGTTTTCGTCGGTGTTGAGCTTTCCAAAGACGACCTTGCCAGCGTACTCCTTTGCAAGCTCCTCCACTATGGGAGCGATCATCCTGCACGGCATGCACCACTCCGCCCAGAAGTCCACCACTACGTTTTCGTGCTTCTTGAGTGTTTCATCAAAGTTTGAAGTGTTCAGCTTTACCGGAGAATCCACAACCTGAGCCATACTCCTACCACCACTCATTTTTTGCATCAATTCCTTCATCTTTTTCTGCCTGATTAACTCTAACTCGTCCATGATTTAGGCTTTTTGATTTCTTATTAAATCACTTTCGAAGTTTTGACCAAACCGGTCAAAATTACAGACTGCCAAACACTGCCGCCCTCAGCACCTCCAGAATATTCACTCCGTTGGCTTGCAGGACCAAATTCAGCACAGCTCCAATTATAGCCCCCACGATTAAAGCAGAAAGCACCCTGACCTTTATTATCAGAATCAGAGCTATCACCAGCATTACAAGCGTTGAGGCAACGCCAAGCTGTGAGAGCTGCATCTGAGCGTCGCTGACGACATCGCTCATCAGGCTGAGGAGGGTTGCTATCCCGCTGAGGCCAAAAAGCAGCCCTACTATTAGGCCTATCAGTGTTACGCTCGTCTCGCCCATGACTAAAGTTGCTTCCAAGAATTAATATTTTTTCTTCATTTTCTCCTCAAGTCTCCTCCTCAAGGCAGTATTTCGCACCAGCTTAACTGCCTCAGCAATCTCATCTCTGAGGTCAAGCATGTCTCTCTCTGCGAGCTCCATGAGAGCCAGAGCCCTGTAGTAGGGGTCTGGAACTATTCTTGCAATCATCAGGCTTTCTGGGTAGCGCTTCTTCAAGGCAACCCTTTTCAGTGAGGCTGAGAGGAGTCTTGTGTCCGTTATCTTCGTGGCAAGGTTCAGGTCACCAGTTTTTTCGAGAATTATGCAGTAGGCGAGATTTTTGCGGTAGCTGCTTTCAATCATCTCGGCAATCTCGGTAAGGGGCTCGTCGGAAAGCTCAACTATCATGAAATAGTCCTCATCCTTTTCGGCCATCTCAACCGCATCTCTTAGGAATTTCGAGTCTTTGGTGAGATTGAAGAGCGTCAAAAAACCAAAAATTTTTGCTGCCCTGTCCTCAAGACTTCTGACAACTTTTTCTGCCAGTTTAACGTCCTTTTCGGCAATTTTCTCCACCTTTTCGGCAAGCTGTAGGTCCTTAAGTTTCCTTTCCACATTACATGTTGGAAAAAGGTTAATATTAGGCTTTTGAGCTATTGTTATGAAGGTGCTGATTCTCGTTGAGAACGAATTTGAGGACCTTGAGCTTTTCTACCCGTTCTACAGGATGAGGGAGGAGGGAATTGATGTCGAAATCGCTTCGTCGTCTCTCGATGTCAGGGTGGGGAAGAAGGGCTATGCAGCGAAGCCTGATTTAACCTATGAGGACGTGAAGGTTGAGGAGTATGCAGCGCTCATTCTTCCGGGTGGAAAATCACCTGAGAGAGTTAGGGTCAACGAGAGGGCGGTTGAGATAGTCAAGAAGTTTCTGAAGCTTGAAAAGCCAGTTGCTGCCATCTGCCACGGACCTCAGCTTCTCATATCGGCGATGGCTGTCAAGGGGAGAAGAATGACGTCGTGGATTGGCATAAGGGATGACCTGATTGCTTCTGGAGCCCTTTACGAAGATAAGCCGGTTGTGGTTGATGGAAACGTCATAACTTCACGCATGCCCGATGACCTGCCACACTTCTGCAGAGAGCTTGTGAAAATGCTTAAGCGATACTGATATAAACACCAATGCCTCCCTATTCCTAAGGGCCCGTGGCTCAGCATGGATAGAGCGACGGCCTTCTAAGCCGTAGATCGCGG
>DAINRD010000118.1:0-5352 GCA_036742095.1 Archaeoglobus sp.
AATGCCGCTAAAGCTTTTCCCCATTAAAGGACATGTCGTGACAGAGCTTGAGGCTGTTGAGCTGCTTTCTGGCTGTAAAGCTCACGTCATTGCCAGCGGTGGGTTAAAGGGGGCCGAAGGAGGAGTTACACTCGTTGTGGATGGAAATGACAGGGAAATAAATAAGCTCAAGGACATAGTTATGAGTATCAAGGGAGCTAAGGTACCTGACTTCGAGGTTTCAAAGTGCACTGAGTGCAGCTGGATGACCTGTTCTCTTTACAACTTCGAGAACTTGTCCAGATTTTTAGATTAGCTCTAAATCACCCCCTCTTTTTTAAGCGTTGCAATCTCCTCTCTCGTATAACCTACTCTACTCAATATTTCCTCAGTGTGCTCTCCAAGCTTAGGCGGTCTCCTCACCTCAACCTCAAAGCCTGAAAACTTCACAGGATTGTTGAAGAGCTTTATTTTCCCAAGTTCGGGGTAATCCACCTCAACCACAGTTTTGCGGTATTTTGTCTGCGGATGTTCTATTACCTCCTCTATGGTGTTCACAGCCCCGCATGGAACTCCAGCTTTTAGCAGTATCTCTATCCACTCGTCCCTCGGCCTCTCCCTGAACTTCTCTATGATGATCCTCTCAAGCTCCTCCCTGTGCTTCAGCCTCTGCTGGTTTGTTGCGAACCTCGGGTCTTCAATCAGTTCCTCCAGCCCCACTGCCCTGCAGAACTCCTTCCAGTGCCATTCAGTGGCTACAACAACGTTGACGAGCTTTCCGTCCCCAGCCGGATAAGGCTCGTAGGGTGTGGCGAGGAAGTACTTCGTCCCCATTCTCAGCTCTTCATCCTTCATTCCCTCAACAATGGCCATGTTCATCAGGTTGAGCATCATTGTGACAGCACAATCAAACAAAGAGATGTCAATCTCCATTCCCTCTCCCGTTTTCTCCCTTCTCAGCAGTGCTGCGAGAACTGCGTAGGCACCGTACATTGAGGCAAGCAAATCAGTGATGGGGACGTTAATCTTGCAGGGCGTGTCTCTCGTCCCAGTGTAGCTGATTATTCCCGCCTCTCCCTGAATTAGCTGGTCAAAGGCTGGACGGTCTCTGTAGGGCCCATCCTGCCCAAAGCCAGAAACGTGGCAGTAGATGATGTCAGGGTTGATTTTTCTAACAGCCTCGTAGTCAACACCGAGCTTCTTCACGACTCCCGGAACGAAGTTCTCGATTATTACATCCGCCTTCTCTGCAAGCCTGAAAAAAATCTCCCTGCCCTTCTCCTGCTTCAAGTCGAGGGTCATTGACTTTTTGTTTCTGTTGACGACACCAAAGTAAAAGCTAAGGTCAGCCCTTATTGGAATCCAGTGCCTCGCTAAGTCACCAACATCCGGCCTCTCGATGTGTATAACCTCCGCTCCCAGATCGGCCAGCAGAGTGCCGATGTAGGGGCCTGCAACCGCCTGTCCAAGCTCAAGGACGAGCAAGTCATTGAAGGGTGGAAAGCTCAAGCTACCACCCTCAAAGCTCCCTCCTGAAGGCCTGATATCCCGTGATTGCTCTGCCAAGAATGAGCGTGTGGATGTCATCAGTGCCTTCGTAAGTATAGACGGACTCGATGTTGGCCATGTGCCTCATAGGCGAGTAGTCGAGGCTGATACCGTTTGCCCCAAGCAGCTCCCTCGCAGTTCTTGCACAGTAGCGAGCAACTCTCACGTTGTTCTTCTTGGCCATAGAAATCTGCTCGGTTGTAGCCCTCCCCTCATCCATCAGCTTTGCCAGCCTCCAGGCGAGAAGCTGCCCTTTGGTTATCTCAATCAGCATGTTGACCAGCTTCTCCTGCACAAGCTGGAAGGAAGCTAAGGGAGCTCCAAACTGCTTCCTCTCCTTCGTGTAGTTTAATGCAGTTTCGTAGCAGTCCATTGCTGCCCCTATTGCACCCCATGAAATTCCAAACCTCGCCTGATTCAGGCAGCTGAGCGGTGCCCCCAGCCCCCTTGCCTCAGGCAGTCTGTTCTCCTCCGGAACTCTGCAGTTGACGAGGCCAAGCTCGCCAACACTTCCAGCCCTCATCGAACCTTTCTTTGTTATTGCCGTCTGCTGGAAGCCCTTAGTGCCTCTCTCCACAATAAAGCCCTTTATCTTCCCATCGTCAACGTCCCTCGCCCAGACAACAGCAATGTCAGCCATATCTGCCTCGCTGATCCACGTCTTTGTGCCGTTAAGAACCCATTCATCCCCATCTCTCCTCGCAGTGGCCTCCATGCTGCCAGGGTCGCTTCCATGATTTGGCTCGGTTAAGCCGAAAGCCCCGATAATCTCTCCTTTTGCAAGCTTTGGCAGGTATTTCCTCTTCTGCTCCTCACTGCCGTATCTCCAGATAGGATACATTACCAAACCGCTTGTCACGGCTACAAAGCTTCTCAGAGCGCTGTCAACCCTCTCAACCTCCTGACACACTACACCAAAAGTTGTGTAGCTCATTCCGGGGCATCCATACTCCTCTGGCAGGAAGGTGCCGAGCATTCCAAGTTCCCCAAATTTCCTGCCGAGCTCATGGAAGTTCAGTGGCTTCTCCTCGTGCCACGCATCAGCAACAAGCGGTACAACCTCCTTCTCCAGAAACTCTCTCACAGACTGCCTTACAAGCCTGTCCTCGTCGCTCAAAAGCTCGTCAACATTGTAAAAATCCACTCCTCTGAACATACCATCACCTTTTTGTTGATTTAACATTTCTTTTTAGAACGTTTAAAAATATTTCGGAAAAGGTTTGCCAAGTCTGATACCAAACTACTCAGACTTAAGTCCCCTTCTGAGTTCTTCCGTTAGCCTTCTGATGTCAACACCTGCCTGGTATCCCTTCTCGTTTATCAGCCTGATGAAGGCACTTCCAACAACAACGCCATCAGCTCCAGCGTTTATTAGCTGCCTGACATGCTCGCCCTTCGAAACTCCAAATCCCACTGCAACGGGTTTTTTACAAACTTCCTTAACTCTCCTTAAGGCCTTAAAGGCGAGTTCCGAAACCTTCTCCCTCTCTCCCGTGACCCCGTAGGTTGAGACGAGGTAGATGAAGCTTGATAGTTCATCGATTGCCTTAAGCCTCTCTTCAGAGGTGTTGGGGGCTGCAAGAAAGACATTCTCCATCCCTGTCTTTCTGCAAACTTCGACGAACTCCTCTGCCTCGTCAAAAGGCAAATCCACGACAAGAATGGCGTTGGCACCGCTCTCATACGCTTTCTCAACGAACTCCTTAACGCCTTTCCTGTAAATGGGGTTGTAGTAGCTCATAATAACCAGCGGTGTGTCCGTTTCCCTCCTGAATTTCCTCGTTATTTCAAATACCTGATTTATCTTGAAATGCCTTAACGCCCTGAAATAAGATTCCTGAATCGTTCTGCCATCCGCTACGGGGTCGCTGAAGGGAACGCCAAGCTCAATAACGTCAGCACCAGCTTGAGAGGCTGTGAGCATGTATTCCACACATTTATCAACGCTTGGATAGCTTGCGGTGAAAAAGACGATTAGGGATTTGTCTATCATGGTATCCTCCCCATAACAATTCCAATATCTTTGTCTCCCCTACCTGAGAGATTCACGATGATAATGCTGTCCCTTTCCATCTCCTTGGCCATTTCCATTGCGTATGCCACCGCGTGGGCCGATTCGAGGGCGGGAATTATGCCTTCCAGTCTCGAAAGTGCCGTAAAAGCTCTCAAAGCTTCTTCATCGCCAACAGCAACGTATTCGCATCTTCCAATCTCCTTCAGAAAGGCGTGCTCTGGACCCACTCCGGGATAGTCAAGGCCGGCTGAGATGCTGTGGGTGTCGAGCATCATTCCCTCCTCATCCTGAAGGAAGTAAGAGAGCATTCCGTGAAGAACCCCCTTGCAGCCAGCCGTGAGGGAGGCTGAATGCCTTCCAGTCTCAATTCCCTCCCCTGCAGCCTCAACACCAATCAATCTGACATCATCTTTCAGGAAGGGGTAGAATATCCCCATGGCGTTGCTCCCACCACCAACGCACGCTATTATGGCATCCGGCATCCTTCCCTCGATTTCCAGAATCTGCTTTCTCGCCTCAAAACCAATCACCGACTGGAAGTCCCTCACAATGGTCGGAAAGGGATGTGGACCCACAACAGAGCCAATCAAGTAGTGCGTGTATTCAAAGCTCTCAACCCAGTCTCTCAAGGCTTCGTTTATTGCATCCTTAAGGGTTTTGCTTCCACTCTCCACAGGAGTAACTCTGGCTCCAAGAAGCTCCATCCTGAAGACGTTCATTTTCTGCCTTTCGTAATCCTCAGCGCCCATGTATATCTCAGCTTCTAAGCCGAGCAGCGCTGCAGCCATTGCCGTTGCCACTCCATGCTGTCCTGCTCCAGTTTCAGCGATAACCCTTTTCTTCCCCATGAATTTGGCCAGCAAAGCCTGTCCAATTGTGTTGTTTATTTTGTGCGCCCCTCCATGCAGTAAGTCCTCCCTTTTCAGGTAAATTTTCGCTCCAAATTCTCTGCTCAGGTTTCTTGCAAAGTAGAGCGGTGTTGGTCTTCCGGCATAGTTTCTCAGGTAGTAATCAAGCTCCCTTTTGAAGTTCTCATCTTCCTTCAATCTTTCATAGGCCCTCTCAAGCTCCTCAAGAGGTGGTATCAGCACCTCTGGAACGAATCTACCGCCAAACTCACCAAACTTCATTTTTTGCCCTCCTGACAAATTCTCTAACAAGGATTTCATCCTTCTTCCCGTCTTTCTCCACACCAGACGAGACATCAACCCCCGATGGCCTCACAGTTTCAACAGCCCTGCGAACGTTCTCTGGGTTTAATCCTCCAGCGAGGAACACATCGTATTTCCTTGCAATCTTCCTGCTTACACTCCAATCATGCGTTTTACCAGTCCCACAGCCCGAATCAAGCAGGATGAAGTGTGGAGAGTAAGCTTCAATTTTTCTTATGATCTCTTCAGCACTTTTTCCAACAAAGAAGGCTTTCATAACCACAACAACACTCTTCAAAGACTCAAAATCCTCCAAGGGCATTTCTGAGTGGACCTGAACGTAATCGCACTCACACCTTGCCACAATTTCCTCCCACTCAGCAAGGCTTTCAGCTGTTGAAACGGCAAAAATGGGAATTGACGATGAGGCTATGAGTTCCCTTGCCTTATTCAAGTCTACACATCTTCTGGAATTGCTCTTTACAACAACTCCCGTAAAGTCAGCATACTTTTCAACCATTTCAAGTTCCTCGATGCTTTTTATCCCGCAAATCTTAACCTTCATGGCAGATCCCAACGAAATTTCTGATTAACCTCATCCCGTCAGGCGTGAGCACACTTTCAGGGTGGAACTGGACTCCATGGATATCCCCTCTCATC
>DAINRD010000119.1:0-5347 GCA_036742095.1 Archaeoglobus sp.
TCTAACCCTTCCTCTCTTATCGCCTCGACCATTATTTTCAGCAGCCTCATATCATTCTCAGCCTTAACAGCATCAAAGCCAACTCCGTAGGGTTGCAGAAAGCCCTCAACCCTGAACTCAGCATCCTCGGCGTAAAGCTCTCTCCTCACGTCTTCAACGCTTATCCACGGAGCAAATCTGACGTCGGCGTAAACCGTGCATTTCGGAGCAACAATGTTCCTCTTCACACCACCCCTTATCATGGAGGGGTTGAAGACTGCATGCCAGCTTCTAACAAAAAATTCCATTCCAAGACCATCGAAGAGCTTTTTGTAATCATTAAAATCCCCTTCAAGCCTTCTGAAAGACTCAACCTTTTCAAGGATGTACTCCGACGCCCTGTAGACCGCCCCCTCCTTCGCATCCTGAGAAGCTGTGTGACCCGAGTTTCCCTTAAATTCGATATCGATCGCCAGCACGGCAGCCTGCAAAACTCCAATGTTGTCGCTTCCTGTCGGCTCCCCCACTATGACCGCATCCGCCCTCTCCCTTTCGAAAACATACCCCAGACCGTTAACCCCACCAACCTCCTCGTCTGAGGTGAAGGCCAGCTTTAACCCGCACTCCGTTTCAATCTGCGAGGCTGAGCAGATTGCCGCTACACAGCCTTTAGCATCACAGCTCCCTCTCCCGTAGAGCTTTCCATCAACAATGACTGGGTTGAGCAGTTCATCTCCAGAAGGAACGGTGTCGAGATGAGAGGTGAGCATGATTTCAGGCTTGCCCCTGCTGATGTAAACAACCAGATTCTCCTTTCCCTCCTCCTTTGCGTAAACCTTCTGCTCATAGGAGGAGAAAAGCTGAGATAGATACTCCACTGCTTCGGTAGTATTTCCTGGCGGGTTACGGGTATCTATCTTTATTAGCTCCTTGGTTATCTGCAGCGGGTCCATAGGTGAAAGCTGGTTTGGGGGATAAAGCTCTTGTTATTAGTTTAAAGGTTATCATCATTGTAGTGAATTACAAAACATATCGAAAAATTTATTTAATATTTGATTTTAAAAAATCAGGATGACCATAACTCTTGACGAACTTGCGAGGGTCATAGTTGCAACGATCGACTTGAACTTTCAGATACTTGAGAACCTCTTCACATTGCTAATTGTCTCTGCAACAAATTCATCGCTCGTCAGCACTGGAACGAACCTCAATTTCTCCAATGTATGGGGGTTAATCTACGGTGGCCTCGTCTCAAGCTACTGGAACAGTCAGGCGGTTTATGAGGTCCTAAACGCCACTCAGCATAACGTTTCTGCAATGAAAAATTTTTCACTGGCGATAAACTATCTGGGGAGCAATGCCACTACCGTTTTTGGAGATTCAGAGGGGACGAGGGGTATCGCCTACTTGCAGAAGGGAATTTACGAGCACCTTAAAAGCAATCCTCAAGAGGTTGAAAGTCTTGCCACAAGCTTTTCGAAGATGCTGAAGGCACAGGTTGAGTTACTAATCAAGATGATGGAGTCCGTCAACAGGACCTTCACCTGACTGTATAGAAGGGAACGGGGACGAAGCAAAGCAGAGCAATTGCGAAGGCAAAAATTCCGATAAGATACCTTTTCAGGCCTATTGGGCTCTCGTCATCTGCTGGTTTTGGATGGCGCTGCATTGAGAAGAAGAAAGAAATTAAGCCCCAGAAAAACCAGATGGAGTTGGGCTGGTTGAGCTGCATCATAAGGACGAATCCGTAGGCGAAAAGCAGGAAAGGAATTGCTCTGGAAACTTTCTCGCTCATCTCCCCAAGCATCGCTCTCAGCACATGGCCACCATCAAGCTGCCCTACTGGTAGCATGTTCAGGAAGGTCACGAAGAAACCCACCCATCCAGCAAAGGCTACTGGGTGAATGGCCTCCCTGTTGTAGTTTGTTATGTAAAGAATTGCATCAAATATAGGGGGGGTGCCGATGTATAGTGTAGGTTCCCCTTTCATCTCAAAGGGCAGCTGAAGTCCGATGAACACAACAATGACCGATGCCGCAACACCAACAAGTGGCCCGGAGACTCCGACATCGAAAAGTGCCTTTCTGCTCGGAATCACTCCCCTGTGCCTTATCACCGCTCCCAAGGTGCCAATGATTGTTGGAAAGGGGATGAAATACGGCAGAGAAGTTTTCATCTTCCATCTCTTTGCTGCGAAGTAATGCCCCATCTCATGACTACCAAGAACGAACATTATAGCGAGGGAGAACATCAGACCGCCTGTTAGGTTAATCTCCTCCCCGTAGAAGGTTGAACCTACCAGAGTAGTGGTCAGGAAAGTTGAAATGAGCAGAATTAAGTTTATGGTGTAGTTTTCCTTCTTTTCCACCTTCTTGAGCTCCAGAACCATTTCGCCGTAGTGGTACCTCAGTCCAACCTCGTATTCCTGTGATAAAAAGTGCAGAAACTTTCTGATTTCAGAGTCTGAGGCAGTTGGAATAACGTAAAACCTCAGAGTACCCCCAACCCTCTCTTCCGCATAAATCCTGAAATACCTCCCTACCAACTCTCTGAGATTCATTTTATCAGCTCTTTAATATCTCCACATAACATTCTTCTGAGTCAACCTTCAAAAAGTCTCCTGATTTCACTACCTCAAAAAATCCCTCGTCCCTAACCTCAACGAGTGGGATTTCTGCCATCGCTGCACCAACTGCGATTATAGTTTCGGTTTTCCTGTTTATTATTGCCTTTGGAGCCACCCCTCTCTTTTTAAGGTTGAGGAGTACGTAGGTGCCAACAGTTGAACCCTTACCGCCCGGAAAGACGAGCACCTTCCCGGCGACGCTTTGACCCTTTATCTCGCAATCTTCCCTAATCACTCCTGTTTTGTCGTCAACTCCTCCGAGGAAGGATATGTACTCCTTTGTTACGAGAGCCTCTCCCTCAGCTACACCCTTGGTAATAACTCGGCAGCGGAACCTCACAGATTAAGTTGTGTAAAAAAGTTATATTGCTTTTACTCTCTTTTTCTTGGCGAGAGGGCGTGGTTTAATAAGAATTCTACCACCGCAGTTTGTGCACTGCACAAGGCTTTTTTCGGGGGCTATATCCACCTCAGCACCACATACAAGGCAGATGTAGGCCATAGATCATCTCACCGTCTTATCAGCGATTTTTCCTCCGGCAGTTGTAGGCTGGTAGCAACCCCCTGCAAACTTGTAGCCGCAGTGTCTGCACTCCCAGATTCCCGTTCCAACTCTCTTCACTGTCTTCTTTCCGCACTTTCTGCAGACGTACTTCTGTCTCTGGACTGCTTCGATCTCAAGCCATGTCCTTCGAACTCTCAGGCCGTATCTCGGTCCGAACTTGCCCGCTGACCTCACTTTCTTTGTTCTGCTCATAGGAACTGCATGTGCTGCATTGCATTTAAACGTTTTCCAGATGCCTAAGTCTATTGCTTAGTCCCCATCACACCATCGACTGATAAGCATTAAAAGTCAAAAAACCGATAATTTTCTTAACAGCCAGTTCTCCTCTATTCTCTTTGTTTTTTAGGGAGTGCAATCTGCTCAAAAGGGTTCTAAGATATGGCTGTGTTCCTGACTAACCATAAAATTTTTTAAATAATATTATCAGGCGCTACTATGAAAGAACTGGAATTGGGGTTGGAAGGATTGAAGAAAGGGGCACTTGTGACATAGGAATAGCGGGTTTTGTACTGTTCTTCATAGCAACTGGCCATCCAAAAAGAGCTGATTCGAAATATGGGATAGGGAAGACAGGAATGGTGCTGCAGGTAATCGGATTGGTGCTAATGTTAATCGCACCGGTTACTATTCTCGGTGCTATAGCTGCTCAGAACTCGATGGCGGTCATTTGAGCTGCTTTTTCAGCAATTGGGGTTCTTGCCGTGGGAGGAATACTGGTACTAATTGGTGCAATACTTTTCGGAATCATGCTAATTAGAATGGACGAAGTAGAATCGGGCTTCAAAATTGCGGGAATCCTGCTGATAGCAGGGATAATACTGAACTTCATATCTGGTGGAATCGGATTAATAATTATGATAGTTTCGATGGTACTCGTCTATACATCGTCAAAGAGTGCACTAAAGCCTTACAAAACGGATTAATTTCTAATTTGACTTGTACTTTTTATCCTTTCGAAACAATCTCAATAGCAATTCTCCTTTATAACTGTGTGGTTTTTTGCTATACTAACCAAAAGTTTTATATACCAATAAACTAACATAAAGTTAGTAACTAAGATTAAGGTGATAGTATGGCGAGTGAGGCGGAGACTGTACTGGACATTCTGGGAAATGAAAGCAGGAGGAGGATACTGGAACTGCTCTCCAGAAAGCCCTGCTACGTGAGCGAGATTTCATACTACCTCGGAATGGCTCCAAAAGTTGTAATAGAGCACCTTGAGAAGCTCGTAAAAGCTGGGTTGGTGGCTACCTTTGAGGAGGGCAGGAGGAGGTACTACTACATCCCGCGCAGTCTCCGCCTTGAGGTTGTAATCTCTCCCCACAAGTTTGACGCTAAAATCAGGGATAGTGAGGATTACGACTTACCTTCCCTTATGAGAGAGATAAGGAACGAATTCAATGCCATTGAGAGATTGAGGTCCGAATCAATTTCTGAGATTTACAGGGCTCTGAGGGTTGCGGAAGACCTTCAGAATCGCTTTTCGAAAATTCAGAGTATACTTTCAGCAAGATTCAATCAGTTTGTCGAAAGGATGCTGAACGAGGTTGAAAGGATAATCAGCGATGACCTTGAGAGACTCGTGATGCTTGGACTGGCCAAAGGGCTCAGGAGTGCGGCAGAGATTGCCGAGTGCTTCAGACTTCCCTACAGGGAGGTTGAAAGGGCCCTAAACTCTCTCAATGAGAGAGGGCTGGTTAAGAAGGAAGAGAGGAATGGTGAGGTTTTTTGGTTGATAAAGTAAGGAGGTGGTTTTATGAGTGATGAGATGAATTTGAGAGTTGCTGAAGCTTATTACCGTGATGTTGGAAGAGGAATTGCAAGAATTGACCCTGAGGTGATGGAGAAGCTCGGATTGCAGAGTGGAGACGTAATCGAAATCATCGGGAAAAACACAGTACCAGCGATAGTCTGGCCAAGCTATCCAGAGGACAGGGGAACAGGGATAATCAGAATCGACGGGAGCATAAGGAGCAATGCTGGAGTTGGAATTGACGACAGGGTGAAGATAAGGAAGGTGGAAGTGAAGCCCGCTGAGAAGGTAACACTTGCCCCCACAGAGCCGGTGAGGTTGATGGGAGGAGAAACGTACCTTCTCAGGCTACTCGAAGGCAGGCCAGTGGTTAGAGGGCAGAAGATAAGGGTTGAGGTTTTCGGGCACACACTCACCTTCGTCA
>DAINRD010000120.1:0-5343 GCA_036742095.1 Archaeoglobus sp.
CTCCCTACTCAGCTGAGAACTTCATTTATCTTTTGAGGGGCAAAGTGGAGAAAGGTGGTTTTGTTCACTACTACACTTTCGATAGCCAGAATGAAGAAAAAAAGCTTCCTGAGAAGGTGAAAAGCAGGTTTATGGACGAGGGGATTGATGTTGAGGTATTGAAAATCAGGAGATGTGGTAATTTTGCACCGTACGTGAACAGATACGTTGTTGATTTAAAGGTCCTCAGAGGGTGATTTTTGGTGTGTAAAGTTTAAATTACGTCTGATTGGACTTTATTCATGAGGTCTTCATTGAAACCAGTCATTCTTCTGTTCATTCTGATTTCGTTAATCTTGCCAACCAGTGCTCAATTCGAGAATGCCCAGAAGGCAGAAATAAAGGCCGTTGCCGTAACGAGTGGAGAGGAGCCCGAAGGAGTGGTGATAAACATATCCGTTGTTGTCACTCCTGGCGATGGAAAAGTCTACGTTTCAACAACACCTTACACGGAGATAGACATGCAGGGGAGTGCTCAGCTTGCAGCTTTAACAGCCTGCGACCTTCTTGGGATAGATTTTACAAATTACGACTTCTTCTACACTGTTGAGGCTGAAGCACCAATTGTTGGAGGCCCCTCTGCAGGAGGTGTCATGACCGTTGCGACTGTTGCTGCACTAAAGGGTCTTGAAATAAGAGAAGACGTTTACATGACTGGAATGATATACCCGGATGGATACATTGGCCCCGTAGGCGGTTTGAAGTACAAGCTCGAGGCTGCTGCCAGAAATGGAGGAAAAATCTTCCTGATTCCAGAGGGGCAGAGAATTACCTATATCCCCGAGCAGAAAGTCAAGAGAGTTGGCATAATCAGCTACATCACCACTGAGTACAAGGAGCTCGACCTCGTTGAGTATGGAAAGGAGTTAGGAGTTGATGTTTACGAAGTTGCGACTTTAAACGAGGCCCTCAAGTTTTTCACGGGCTTTGAGATAAAGCAGCCAGAAATCAGCTTCACCCTCAAAAGTTATTCAGAAATTCTGAAAAAGCTCGCTGAAGAGATGAAGAAATCCCTTAAGGACGTCGAAGCAACGAATGAGAAGGCTGAGAGGCTGGTTGAGAGGGCTGATAGCTACTACAGTGAAGGAAAGTATTACACCGCCACCAGCACGTACTTCCAGGCCAAGATTCTGAAGAGGTACGAGGAGTACAAGGAGAAAATCGTTACTGCCCAGCAGTTCGACAGGGAGGTTGAGAGCATAACCAGGGAAATTGAGGCCCTCAAGTCCTACCTCTCTGAGGAAAAAATAGGTGTAAATTCTCTCCAGATAATCGCTGCAGCTCAGGAGAGGGTTGCAGAGGCTGAGAATTTGCTGGAAGATGCAAAAACAGCCAACTCCGATGATGAGGCTTTGCAGTACCTCGCATACGCCAGGGAGAGAGTTGAGAGTGCGAGAGTCTGGCTGTCCATTCTGCCGGATTTGGAAAACGACTTCGAAATTCCGATGGAAGCCCTTGAAAAAAGGGCAGAGTTTTACATTACACAGGCAAGCTCTCTTCTGATTTACGCTTCCTCGCTTAACGGCAATGAAATTCTGATAAATGAGGGTTACAAGTCCCTTGAAACGGCCAAGAGACTTCTTTCGGAGGGTCTTTATGCTGGTGCGGCTGTGATGGCCATCAACTCCATTACTGACGCCAGTCTTGCCATTGAAGCGACATACGGCCAGATTGATGACAAGGTGGAGGGTGCGAGAGATGCAGCCCTTTCAGCGCTTTCCGAGGCGGAAAAAGCCCTCTTTCCTGTTCTTCCCGCTGCATACTTTGAGTATGCGGACAGCCTTGAGGACAAGTATGCAAAGCTGATGTACTACAAGCTCTCAATGAGGCTGGCAAAGCTGCTCACTCTGATGTCAAATACAGGAGGAGAGAAGGAGCTCACCCACGCTGAGTTCAACCCATACACTCACTACACCCCTCCCAAGAAATCAAAGATTGAGCAAATCATTGAGACTCCCGGATTTGAAGCTGTTGCAGCACTGATTGCAATGGGAGCAGGGCTTAAAGCAGCAAGAAGAGGCAGATGAGACCTGCAGAAAGGGTGCCAAAAAAGTTGACAGCAGAGTTGGTTAAATACCCTTTTTGCTCAAGAGTTGCACCAAGAAGGCTGTCGACGTGAACCCCAGCGAAGGAAGCAAGGATTATGAACGGTAATTGCTGCGCAGCCACCACACCGAGAGAGAAGGCAAGAGCTGCTGTGATAACACATCCGAGCAGAGCAGCCAGCTCACCCTTCAGCGAGATCCCACCGCTCACTCCGGGGTCAACTCTTTTCATGTTTGTAATCAGGTAAGCGTTATCCTCAGCTTTTCCGATTTCACTGGCCATTGTATCAGCCAGTGCTGCAGCCACTGCTGCAACAAAGGCTGCAGCGAAGGCGTGGTTTAATGTTACGCCAAACTGAATGGCAAAAAAGAGGGCTGCAAGGCTGTTGCCAAAAACATTGGAGTAACCTCTCGCACCACCAGCCTGCTCAGCAATTCCTCTTTTTACCTTTATCTCATACCTGTACTTTGTAACTGCCGATCCGAGGGCGTAGAAAAGCAATATAATGATGAAGAAACGCAAATCAGCGAACAGGATTATGGTTGTACCCACAATAGTTGCACTCATCAGCCCCGATTCGTCAGCAACTCCTGCATACAGGGCGAGAAGGCTGATGAAGAAGGAAATAAGGAAGGCAACTGCAAGAGCCTCCAGGGAGGCGGTGGGGACGTAAAGCTTGAAGATTGTGAATACTGACGAGAGGGCGAGTAGAAGAGTAACCCTTTTGTCTGCGTCGGTATCAACACTCTCAACAAGGGCTGCTGTTAAACCACCAGAAAGCGATATGAAGAAAATCTGTGCCCACCTTAGCTCATGACCATTTGAGAAGTTGAAAAGAAGGAAGTAAAGCAGTGCTGCTGTTGTGTAGATACCAATGTTCCACATGGCATTTTTGCGGAAGTTATGGACAAGAATTAGAAAAATGGAGGCGAAAACGACATCCTTGGGAAGAAAGAAGCAGGAAAAGAAGGCAAGAATTGTCGAAAGCAAAAAAGTATTGAAATAAGACTCATACTCCGTCGTATTTCTTATTTTAATTCCAGCTCTTTTTGTTTTCCCGTAGATAACGGTTAGTGCGAGAAGCAGAGCGAGAACTAACCTCGGGTCAAGTTTGATTGCAACCAGTGCTAAACTTGAAAGCGCCAAGGCTGGAAGCATTGGGAAAAGTTAAGTATTCCATGCATTTAAACTTTGATGAGATGTTGCTGAAAATTTACGAGAAGCTCCTTGAGAGGAAGATCAAGCGTGTGCCACGGCACATTGTGATTGTGAGTGGGAAGGTGGGTGAGGGATTTTTAAGGCTGGCAAAGTGGTGCAGGAAATTCGGGATTGAGGAGATAACAATCTGCACCCACAACAGCCTTGACATTGAATCTCTGAAGGGTTTCAGGGTTAAGGTGATAAACAACGGAGAAGCCGAGGAAATTGAAGGTTCAAATCCTGTTATAAACGTTCTTAACTACTCTGGAAGAGACGAAATCATTAATGTCACCAGGAAAATAGCTGAGAAGGTCAGGAGCGGTGAAATCAGCATCGAGCAAGTTAATGAGAGTCTCTTTGAAAGGTTTCTGGCAATAAGGTCTTCTCCCGACATCATAATCAAAGCTGGAAACGACATACCTGACTTTCTTATATGGCAGAGCATCTACTCAGAGTTGTTCTTTGCTGATATTGACTGGGAAAATTTAAGATATGTCGATTTCCTGAGAATTTTGAGAGAGTACCAGAGGAGGGAAAGAAGGTATGGAAGATAGCCTGAGAATGCTGAGGGTTATAGCTGATTACCAGTTTGGTAAAGGAGTGGGAAGAGTTCTTTTCCCGGACACCTGCAAGTTCATTCTCTCAAGCACGGGAAGGGTGAGACAGGTCGTGGATAATGGAGTTAGAATAGCTACCCTTAAGCCGGATTCAGGCTGGTTTACGCTAAGCATTGAGGGTGCGAGGAGGGTTAAAGAGGCATTACCTTTCCCGAAAATGCGTGTGGTGGTGATGGATGAAGTTTCTGAGTTCATAGCTGAGGGGAAGAGTGTATTTGCAAAGCATGTTGTTGAGGTTGATGAGGAAATCAGGGCGAATGACGAGGTGCTGGTGGTCAATACAAAAGATGAGCTGCTTGCAACTGGAAGGGCTGTACTCTCAGCCTTTGAGATGCTTGAAATGGAGCGGGGAATGGCGGTTAAGGTAAGGCAGGGTGTCAGAAAATGATGCGAGTGGACAGAAAGAACATGGTTCTTTCAGTGAGGTCTGGAAGCGTTATAACCAAGAACATAAAGTTTGAAGGTTCTGTTGTTGCAGGAATAGACTGCGTTTTTCTGGGCGGTATTGAGGCGAAAGAGGTCAATCTTGGAAAAGGATGTGTTGTTGGTGGTATTATCATTGCGGAGGAGGTTACGGTTGGGGCTTACTCAGAGTTCAACGAAATACAGGCTGAAGACGTTGTCCTCCTTACTGGCTGCAAGGGGAAGAGGATTGTGGCGAAGAGTGATGTGAGAGTTTCTAAGAACTGCGAAATTGGAGAAATTACTGCTGGAAACAGGCTTTTGATTGAGGGTAACTCAAAAATCGGAAAAATGGAGGCAAGAAAGATTATTGCCTACGGTTAAAGCTTTCTGAGCTTTTCGAGGATTATCTTCCTCTCTACTCTCGCCACTACCTCTCTTATCTTATGCACAGCATCGGGATTGGCTGAGACGCTGTCAATACCGTATTCAACCAGCTTTTCCACCACATGCGGATAGCTGCCCGCCTGACCGCAGATAGAACTCTTAACTCCATGCTCCTTGCAGACTTTGATGGTTCTTTCGATGAGCTTGAGCACTGCAGGGTGCGTCTCATCGTAGAGGTAAGCCACGTTCTCGTTGTTCCTGTCGACTGCGAGGGTGTACTGAGTAAGGTCATTTGTTCCAAGGCTGACGAAGTCGATTCCCTCCTTTATGATGTCCTCCAGTATGAGTGCCGCAGCAGGAGTTTCAACCATCACACCGAACTCAATCTTGTCTAAGGGCAGCCCTTCACTCTTTGCTATCTCCTTCGCCCTTCTTACCTCCTCCGGAGATGTTATGAGCGGAAGCATGACTCCAATGTTGGTGTATCCCTCATCCACAAGCCTCTTTATTGCTCTCATCTCTGCTCTGAAGTGCTCCTCCTCAGCCAGGTCTCTTCTTATCCCCCTGAAACCGAGCATAGGGTTGGCTTCGATGGGCTCATCCTCTCCCCCTTCCATCGCTCTGAACTCGTCTGTTGGAGCGTCAATTGTTC
>DAINRD010000121.1:0-1057 GCA_036742095.1 Archaeoglobus sp.
CCCCTTGACAAACTGTGCTGCAAAATAATACCTGTGAAGGTGCTCATAGTGAATTTCCGCTCCAACCTCTTCAGGTTTTGCCGTTGGAATATATCTCTCCCCCGTCCACTCTAACATACTTTGCACCCGCCCCAAATTATTCGAAAGCCACCAATACTTTATAAAAGAGTTTCTATGCACCAACTGTCTTCTCTAAGACGAGTTCTATTTCCGTGGCGATGTTCAGAACACTTGTATTATTCCTTTTCCTGAATTCCCCTAAATCACCAAATATGCTTTCCTCTCCAACAACGATTCTGGGCCCGATTACTGTTTTTTCTGGACATTCCTTTCTGATCACACATAAAGAATTGTAAAACTCAACTGATCGTATCGTAGCGAGCTCTGAGTCGTCAAAACTCAGGTTATACTTTTCAGCAAACTTCGAAAGTAACCACTTCCTCGATTTGCCCAATCTCCAATGCTCGTAGTTAATAACATCAATGAGGGTTTTGAAGAAATTAATTGCTGAATAGTATTCAAACAAACCGCCGCCAAAGTTTTTCCAGTAACTGCAACACAGGTCTTCGACAATATATATCCCACCGTAATTCAACAGAGGGTAGTAATTTGCAAAGGCTCTAATTATATCGGACGATTTATGTGAGCCATCGTCTATTATTATGTCCAAACTGCTAACAATTTCTCTCACCCTTTTAGCAGTCAATAAATCACCTGCATCTCCTATCACGATCTTTATTCGCTCGTCGTCGTAAGTAAGCTCAGAGCATCTTTCATCTATGTCGCAGCCAATTATATTTTTTGCATTTGTAAAATATTTCGCCCAGATTTCAAGGCTCCCACCATTCTGAACTCCAATCTCCAAAATGTTTACTTCTTTATCCTTGTAGTCTGAAAATAACTGCTCATATATTTCTAAATAGGAAGTCCATTTATCCGTCACCTTTCCTTTATGCGTTCTAAATAACTCCACGAGTCTATAAGTCATAATTTTAGATTTCTGCAGAATTATGTAATATAATTTTTACTTACAACAAAGGTCGGCTAAAGATGCATT
>DAINRD010000121.1:1067-5295 GCA_036742095.1 Archaeoglobus sp.
GCCAATAAGCGTGCTACAAAGTGCGCCAATCCAAGCCACGAAGTAGCGAATGCCAAATTTTAGAAATTGTGATTGAGCAATCAAAAAAGACTGCAGCCGAAACCTATTTCTTCTTTCATGCAAACTAATAACATGCCAAAAGTCATTGAAGCCATTTACGAAAACGGAGTGTTCAAGCCCCTCCAGAAAGTTGAACTCAGGGAGGGGGAGAAGGTAAAAGTCATTGTGGATCGGGGACTTACCCAGTTATTCGGGATGTTCCGACACAGGCGTAAGACGGACCTGGACGAAGATATGGATCTGATGATAACGGAGAGAGCATGAAGGTCTTTTTCGACACCTCTTTCTTTGTCGAGTATTTTAGAGGGAATGAGAATGCACGGAGGATTTACGAAGAACTGAAGAATTACGAATATTTTACATCGCTCAATGTGGTAGAGGAAACGACCTATATACTCATGAAGTTTACCGCTTCTGATTTTGTGAAATTGGAGAAGCACTACGAGGTAATCAAGAAACTCAAGGAAGATTCAAATGTGTACGAGAAAAGTCTCAAAAATGCAAAGCTGTTTTACAGCTCAATTCTTCATGACGGATTCCAGATCCTGCCATTGCCTTCTTGGGATCTCGTTCTCGAGATTATGGAGCGATACAGACTCCTGCCAAACGATGCCCTAATAGCAGCAACCTGCAAGCATTATGGGATAAAGAAAATCGCAACCTTCGATGAGGATTTCAGGAGGGTTGACTTTCTGCAGGTCGTAGAGCTTTGAACTGCGTGCTACGAAGTGAGCAAGCTGAAAGCTTGCCACGAAGTGGCGAACGCCAAATTTTAGAAATTGTGATGGAGCAATCTAAAAGGCGGCAGCCGAAACCTATTTCTAAACTGTAACCAAATAACAGTATGCCCAAAATAATCGAAGCCATTTACGAGAACGGCGTGTTTAAGCCCCTCCAAAAGGTTGACTTGAAGGAGGGGGAAAAAGCCAAAATCGTTTTGGAATCCATCTCTGACAAGACGTTTGGTATTCTAAAGGCCAGCGAGACGGAAATAAAAAAGGTTCTGGAGGAAATAGATGACTTCTGGGGTGTTTGTTGATACAAATATTTTGGTAAGACACCTTGCTGGGGATCAAAAGGCAAAGAAATTAATAGATCAAATTGAGATCGGGGAAATTCGCGGATATATTAACCAAATCGTGGTTTCGGAAGTTGTCTTTGTGTACATGAGACTGTTGACAAAATTAGACGCAAAAACGCTGAAGAGAAATCATGAGATTATCTGCAAAATTGACCTTGAGCCAGTTTACGAGATTCTAAGCATTTTTGTCGAATTACAATCTTCCAATTTGATTACGGTTGAATCTCGGAAAATAATGTCGAGATACGGGCTTTTACCAAACGACGCGTTAATCGCTGCAACATGCAAGCATTATGGGATAAAGAAAATCGCAACCTTCGATGAGGATTTCAGGAGGGTTGACTTTCTGCAGGTCGTAGAGCTTTGAACTGCGTGCTACGAAGTGTGCAAACCGCCCATGAGACTTCTAACCCAAACAGGTTTGCCACGAAGTAGCGAACGCCAAATTAGGATTTTAGAGATTGTGACCGGCAATCGAAAAGGAAAACATCAGCCGAAACCTATTTCTAAACCTCAACCAAATATCAGTATGCCCAAAATAATCGAAGCCATCTACGAAAACGGAGTTTTCAAGCCCCTCCAGAAGGTGAATTTCAGACCGGGATCCAAAGTAAGAATTGTGATTCAAGAAGACAAAAAAGAAATCCTGCGAAAATACAAGGGTGTTTTCGGAAAAGCAGAGGTGGAGGAGTTGAGAGAATACGAAGGGGAGGTAATGCTTTGATCGTTTTGGATACCAACATTTTCTACAACTTCCTCTTCGAAACGAACTTGACCGAAAAATCTGAAAGAATTCTCGAAACCTACGAACCGCTGTTCTCGACTTTCACTGTTTGGAACGAGACGATTTACGTAGTTTCAAGAAAGCTTGCCGAGATAAAATTTGGAATAAAATCGTATGTAAAGTTCAGGAAATTAGTGGCAGAGGAAGGATACAGTTTCTGTGCCAAGGAGATAGAGGCTTTTGAAAGTGTAATTCGAGACTTAAACATAACAGTCTTGAGAGACTATCAAAATCCGCGGGAAATATCGGAAATCATGAGCAAATTCAAATTACTTCCGAACGATGCCCTGATAGCTGCAACCTGCAGGCATTACGGGATAAGGAAGATCGCCACCTTCGATGAAGACTTCAGGCGAGTAGATTTTCTTGAGGTTGTTGAGCCTTAGGGGAAACCTATTTCTATTCTCAGACCCACAATCTATATGCCAAAAATCATCGAAGCTGTATATGAGAACGGAGTGTTCAAGCCCCTTCAGAAGGTTGACTTGAAGGAGGGAGAAAAAATCCGACTTAGATTGGATGAGAGGGGCTATATCGATCACAGTCTGATCAGAGAGCTTGAAGTTTTACTTAAAAACGCACCAAAAACAAAAATAGACCTCAGAGAACTGGAGAGGTTACACGATGTCGGAAAAATGCTTTATTGATACCACAGTGATTCTCGAAGTCATCTTAAGGAAAGAGTTCAAGATTTTAGAGAAACTGTCGGAATACGTTCTCCATACATCTGTAAACGTTCTTGAGGAGGCATCTTTCAAGATCATCTTTGTAAGCGTGGTTGACGAACTCTCCGTTAGCCGTGTCAACATTTTCAAAGTTAAGGATAGCTTTGAGAAAGGTATAGGTTCATCCCTAACTGAAACGAGGCTTCACGCACTAAATGTGCTTAAGGATGCTCTGAAAATCATAGAAATCGACGAACACATTTTTGATATGGCCAAGAAAATAATTCTGGAGTATAAGCTCTTGCCAAACGACGCCTTAATAGCTGCCACCTGTAAGCATTACGGCATAAAGAAAATTGCAACTTTCGATGAGGATTTCAGGAGGCTTGATTTTCTTGAAGTACTTGGACTCTAACTGAAAAATCAAAAAAGAAGCACCAGCCGAAACCTATTTCTTCTTTCATGCAAATTAATGACATGCCAAAAGTAATAGAAGCCGTGTATGAGAATGGCGTGTTCAAACCGTTACAGAAGGTTGACTTGAAGGAGGGGGAAAAGGTTAAGGTGGAGCTAAAGGAGAGTGTTGTGGAGTCTGTGGCTGGAATTCTCAAAGTGAGCGATGAAAAGGTGAAAAAAGCCCTTGAAATGATTGAGTATGGAGAAGATATTTATTGACACGAATGTCATAATCGACCTGCTGAGAGGAAAAAGAAGTGTAGTTTCCTTTTTCAGAAGTGTTGAAGATGGTGAAATACACGGCTTAACTAACAAAACGGTGTTTCTGGAAACTGTTCACGTTCCTGACAACGGATAAAGGTCCGCTAACCTTAAGAAAGAGGCCAGAGCTAATTGAGAATGTAAATCCGGAGCCAGTTCTGAGAGTTTTTGAGATTATCGACATGCTGCCAACTGACAGGATTGCCAAAGAATACATAGTTGAACTTATTGGAAAATTTGGATTGCTGCCAAACGATGCCTTAATCGCAGCAACCTGCAAGCACTATGAAGATTTCAGGCAAGTGGATTTCCTTGAAGTTGTAGAGCCTTGAATTCGTGCTAAGGAGTGTGCAAACCATCCGGCAACGTAATCTCAGTGTCTATCGGAGAACCCCTGCTAACCTCGCAACCTTCAGAGCCTTGCCAAAACCAAGCCCCTCGATGTAGTCTTCAACTGCCTTAAACCTCACTTTTTGCTGAACTTCCCTCCTCTTCTCCAGAAACTTCCTGAGCTCTCTGATAGCGTCGATTTTTGACTTCAAAATTGCAAAATTGCCCCTCAGGCAGAAGAACAGCATCGAGCTGAAATTTCTCAGGATGAAGTAAGGAAACTCCCTCAGAAGTAAATCCCTGGGCACGTTCTTAACCACACTCCACACCCAGTTCCTGCTGTTGTGATACACAGAGAAATCCGATAAGAAGCCCGTAGATGCTGAGTGTAGGTGATAAGCTATGGCCGTTGGAACGTACAGAATCTTCCAACCTCTAATCAATGCTCTTAAACTCAAATCCACATCCTCGTTATACATGAAGTAGTCCTCATCAAACAAACCCACGTCCTCGAAAAGGCTTCTGCGATACATTGCCGCCGCAGCGCATGCTCCGGCAACGTAGCAAGGCTCGTCAAACTGCCCCTCATCC
>DAINRD010000122.1:0-5275 GCA_036742095.1 Archaeoglobus sp.
GTAAGAAAGGGAGTCTCCTGAAAATGGAGATTGAAAGTAGCTTCTCACCGTCATATATGGCGTTCTCCCACAGCCAGTAAGAAAGGGAGTCTCCTGAAAATGGAGATTGAAAGTGACCACGCCAGCTTCGTCGTCGAATCCCGTGTAAGAAAGGGAGTCTCCTGAAAATGGAGATTGAAAGTTATAACGCCGGAAAGCTTGAGCTTGACCTTAACGCAGTAAGAACGGGAGTCTCCTGAAAATGGAGATTGAAGTGTGTTTGGTTCCAGCGGGAGAAAGCTTTAGCCTTAACTGTAGTGACAGAAGTCAAAAATGCAGATTAACTCGAAAACTCTTAAATCAACCGTTTTAAAACAAAAAGTGTGAAGGGCTGGAAACCACTGATGATAACTGCAGTGCAGGCAGCAATCCTCTTTGCCATCATCCGCGCATATTCTGCCTTTGACGCAATCACAAGTACTCTCCTCGCAGCCATTCTTTCTTTACCCGCATTTTTGCTTTTCAGAGAAAGAAAGATTGAGGAGAGAGAGTTTAAAGGGGATTTGAGTCATGTTTTCAGAAGAGTGCTGCTTTTAACCATCCTGCTTTCTCTAACGTATCCATTCGCCTTCTACAGCATCCTCGAATCCTCAAAGCCTGATGCCCCAAAGGAAAAGTTCGACATGGAGGCTTTAGTGGCTGTGGGGAGATTTATACTTATGATGACTTTTTACATTTTCTCACCATGGATTTTTGCCTTAATCATGGCTAAAAGCTACGGTTACAACTGGAAAGCCCTGAGAAACGTTGAAGCAAGAAGACATTTGGGCCAGATATACTTTCTCCTTTTCCTCATGCTTGCTGTTGGTATGATGTCTGTCATTTTTGTGACATCTTCAGAGAGATACCAGAATGGAGGAAGTATTCTGGAGCTCGTTGTGGCTGAACTTGCTTTGTTTGCTGCTACCTTCTCTCTGCTCACTTTTCTGCTCCGCATAAACGGCTATGGCTGGAAAGATGTGCCGGATTTGATTGCCTACGCCTCATCTCTAAGCAGGCAGGAATTTTACAGTGACAGAAAGGCGGGACTGGCAAGAAATGTGATTATTGGGATATTTGCATACATATTCCTCGCATTTCTCCTCGCTGACTTCGTTTTGAGGGGGGAGGCGTTGCAGTTCTTCGTCTTCATCGCAAAACTCTTTGCGATTCTTGGGGTCATGTTTTTGCCATTCTGGCTGGCAGGTGAGCTTTACAGGAGGCGAAAGGGCTGATGTAGTTAATATATCTTCTTATGTGGAAAGGCAAGTTTAAAAACAGAATCGACGCAGCTTGTCCGATGCACTGGGCCGACGTGATTGCCGGGGAATTGCTGAAGAGGTCAGAGTTCCACAGGATAGCTACCGGTATTTCTCCATCAGGGCACATACATCTGGGCAATCTGAGGGAGATGGTGACGGCAGATGCTGTGAGGAGGGCTTTGATTGATGCAGGTGGGAAGGCGAAGATTGTTTACATCGCAGATGATTTTGACCCCCTCCGCAGGAGATACCCTTTCCTTCCTGAAGAGTATGAGAATTATGTGGGGATGCCTCTCTGCATGATTCCTGATCCTGAAGGCTGCCATGATTCTTATTCTGAGCACTTCCTTCAACCCTTTCTCGAATCCCTCGAAATTCTCGGCATTCCGGTTGAGGTGAGGAGAGCGTATCAGATGTACAAGGAGGGGCTTTACGAGGAGAACACCAGAATAGCTCTAAAAAAGAGAGATGACATAGCGAGAATAATTGCAGAAGTTACGGGAAGGGAGCTTGAGGAGGACTGGTATCCCTTCATGCCCCTCTGCGAACACTGCGGGAGGATTAACTCTGCAAAGGTGACTTCCTTTGACGATGACTGGATTTACTACAAGTGTGAGTGCGGTCATGAGGGTAAGGCAAGCTACAAAGGGGGAGGAAAGCTCACGTGGAGAGTTGACTGGGCTGCAAGGTGGCAGATTCTCAAAATCACCTGTGAGCCCTTTGGTAAAGACCACGCTGCTGCTGGAGGGAGTTATGACACTGGTGTTAGGATTTCAAGGGAGATTTTCAACTACGAACCTCCCTACCCTGTCCCCTACGAGTGGATTCACCTGAAGGGGAAGGGGGCGATGAAAAGCTCGAAGGGCATTGTAATTCCTGTGAGGGAGATGATAGAAGTCCTTCCACCTGAAATTGTCAGATACATAACCATCAGGGTTAAGCCCGAAAGGCACATTGAGTTTGACCCAGGAATTGGTTTAATTGATTTGGTTGAGGAGTTTGAGGAGAAGTTCAGGGAGAAAGATAGAAGTGTTGAATTAAGCCTTGTTGGTGAGGTTGTTTACTCTGAAGTGCCCTTCAGGCATCTTGTTGTGGTGGGGCAGATTGCCGGCTGGGATGTCGAGAAGGCGATTGAAATTATTAAGCGCACAGACTACGAAGTTGATGAAGTAACAGGAAAGGATGTTGAAAGAAGACTGAGGTACGCAAAAAAGTGGATTGAGAAGTATGCTCCAGAGAGAATAAAATTCGAAATCCCCGAAAAAGTGCATTCAAGCTTCAGTGAGGAAGAGAAGGAGTTTCTGAGGGTTTATGCAGAGAGGCTTGATAGCAGCATGAATCCTGAGGAAATCCACACTCTGGTCTACGACGTTTCAAAGGAGCTGGGAATTAAAGCTTCAAAGGCCTTTCAGGCCATTTACAAAGCAATTCTTGACAAGAACTATGGGCCGAGGGCGGGATACTTCATCAAGTCTCTCGGCGTAGACTGGGTTAAGGAGAGGCTAAGGGCAGTTTTATGAGAAGAATAGAGGCAGGGAGCTACTATTCCTACCTACCAGAGGGATGCAGACTTTGCAGAAAGGGGGCCAAGCTCGTCCTGTTCGTCACAGGCGTTTGCAACAATTCCTGCTTTTACTGCCCCATCTCGAAGGAAAAGTCTGGCAGAGATGTGATTTACGCCAACGAGAGGCCTGTCAAAACTACCGATGACTTCATAGAGGAGCTGGAAATGATGGATGCCGAGGGCATTGCGATAACTGGTGGAGAGCCCTTACTCAGGCTGGAAAGGGTTTCCGAGTATCTGAGGCTGGCAAAGAAGCTCGACCTTCATGTCCATCTCTACACTTCCCTGCCGGCCGGTGAAAAGCTTAGAAAGCTGGAGGGACTTGATGAAATCAGATTCCATCCACCAGAGATGAGAGATCCTGAAATTTACGAGGAATCATTGAAAATTGCAAAGGAGATGGGAATGGATGCGGGTTTTGAAATCCCTGCCATTGCCTACGAGGAAAAAATTGTGGAGATTGTCAACAGAAACGATGCTTTCCTGAATGTCAATCAGCTTGAGGTCAGTGAGAGTAACTGGGAATTCATTTCGAAGAAATACAAAGTGGTTGATTACTACGTTGACGACTCTGAAACTGCGAAAGTCGTGAAAAAATACGAGAAAGCGAAAAAGTTCCACTACTGCAGCGCGAGATTCAAGGATGTGGCGCAGTTCAGAAGGAGGTTAATAAGGATGGCAATGAACCACCCGCAGTTTTACGGAGTAACGAAAGATGGTACATTGCTCTGCACGCGGATAGAGGGGGAAAAATTAAGCAAAGCCGAAGAAGTGCTGGATAAAGCAGGAATTGAATTTGTAAGATTTGAAAATTTCATTGAAACAACTCCCGAACTGGATGAAAGGATTAGAGAAGTTTTAAAATCTGAGGGGTTTAAGCTGAGCTTGGTGGAAAGATATCCAACATTTAACCGCTTGGTGCTGGAGGTTATGGAAATCTGAGGTGCAGCATGAACGGGGAAGTAGAAGCGAGAGTCAGGAAGTATCTTGAAAGGGATAAGAACGGCCTGAGGAAGGAGTTACTCAGGATACTGCTTGAGGGTAAGAAATTCACGACGGGAGAAATTCACCAAATGCTTGTCAAAAAGGGCTACTCCATAAGCCCGAGGGGCATTTCTGCGATGGTTGGGTTGATTTCTGCAAGGCTTGGGATTTTGAAAACCGAGCTTGGTGAAAAAAACAGATATTATCTTAAGAGCGAGTATGCTGACCTCGTGAGGAGAATTGTTGAGGAATTCGAATGATTTTGCACCGAATTTACGAAAGCAGACTCTTAAGGAAGGTAAAAAGCGGAGCAATTCCTGAACACATAGCCATTATAATGGACGGAAATCGAAGGTTTGCTCAAAAGATGGGTCTCCAACCACATGAAGGACACTTTTTTGGCTCTAAGAAGGCTGAGGAAGTTCTGGAGTGGTGCTGGGAGCTTGGAGTGAAGATGCTGACACTCTACGCCTTCTCTACAGAGAACTTCAAGAGAAGTGAAGTGGAAAAGAGGAACATCTTCCGCCTTCTTGAGTCGGAGCTGAAGAGAATTTTAAAAGATAGAAGGACTTACGAAAGAGAAGTAAAGGTCAAAATTGTGGGAAAAAGAGAGTTGCTGCCTGAAAATCTTGTTGAAATTATAAATGAGGTGGAGGAGGCAACCAAGAACCACAGAAGGCATTTTCTGAACGTGGCGGTTGCTTATGGCGGGAGACAGGAAATTATTGATGCGGTTAAGGCGATACTGAGGAAGGTTAAGGAGGGTAAGGTCTCACCTGAGAAAATAGATGCCAAGTTGCTGGAGGAACATTTATATGGAGAGGGCAAGTATTCAAAGGTTGACCTGATCATAAGAACCGGTGGGGAGCAGAGACTCTCAAACTTCCTCCCGTGGCAGGCTGCCAACAGCGTCGCGTACTTCTGCGATGTTTACTGGCCTGAGTTCAGGAAGATTGATTTGCTGAGAGCGATAAGGGCTTGGCAGTTCAGGAAAGCCCATGAGGTGGTTTGATGTCCCAGAAGCTGATGTATGAGTTCAAAAGGAAGCTTGAGGAGCTTGAAAAGTACAAAGGTAGAGGTACGGAGCTCATAACTTTATACATACCACCTGATAAAAATATAGCTGACGTTTCAAATCAGCTGAGGAGCGAGCTGAGTCAGGCATCAAATATAAAATCAAAGCAGACGAGAACGAATGTTCTTGCCGGTATTGAGGCAATCCTGAACAGGCTGAAGCACTTCAGAAAACCCCCTGAGAACGGAATGGTTATAATCAGCGGTGTTGTCAACATAAACGGTAAGGAGAAACACATAACAGAAATAATTGAGCCCCCAGAGCCTGTGCCGCTTTACAAATATCACTGTGACTCCAAATTTTACCTCGAACCACTAAAGGAAATGCTTGTGGAAAAGAAGCTCTACGGTCTTATTGCAATAGACAGGAGGG
>DAINRD010000123.1:0-5253 GCA_036742095.1 Archaeoglobus sp.
GTGGGGTTGAATCCCTGCTCTTTTTAATTTCCAAGGAAGATGTAACAGCACCAAAATTTTGGAATTAAGCTGATTTAGACGGACGATTGCACCTCCAAGTATGAGCACACTCTTTAACTCAACCTAACACGTAACCTAAAAAATTTTAACCTCAACTTCAAGCAAAATCCAATGCCAGTTGTCACGCTTTACTGGGATGAACTTGAAAGGCTCGTTGGGGCTGACAGGGAAACGATACTAAGCCGTCTCCCCATGCTTGGATGCGATATTGAGAGAGTTGAGGATGACCACGTTGATGTTGAGTTCTTTCCCAACCGCCCTGATTTGTACAGCATTGAGGGAGTTGTGAGGGCTCTGAGAGGTTTTCTTGGCATAGAAAAGGGCCTGAAAAGCTACTCTGCAGTCAAAGGAGAGTGGAAGATTACTGTCGAGGAGAGCGTTCTTGCGGTGAGGCCGAGAATCGTTGGCTGCGTTGTTAAGGGAATCAGAATGACTGACGAGGTTATCAGAAGCCTGATGGAGGTTCAGGAGGACCTGCACTGGACAATCGGTAGAAATAGGAGAAAGATGGCCATCGGAGTTCATGATTTGAGCAAGGTTTACTTCCCCCTCCGCTACAAAACTGTCGACGCCAATTTCTCCTTCGTTCCCCTTGATTTCGACAGAGAAATGACGGTTGCGGAGATTCTGAGGGAGCATCCAAAGGGTAAAGCTTACGCCTTCATACTCGAAGGGAAGGACCGCTATCCCATGATTGTTGACTCTAAGGGTGAGGTAATCTCCTTTCCCCCGATAATTAACGCAGAAAAGACCAGAGTGACTGAAGAAACGAAAGACCTCTTTATCGACGTCACGGGCTTCGACGAGAACGTTGACAGGGCCATTGCCATACTTGCCTGCATGCTGGCAGATAGAGGTGGCAGAATTGAGAGCGTTGAGGTTGTTTATCCCGACAGAACGGAGATTACGCCCAATCTTGCCGTGAGGTTCATGGAGGTTGACATTGATGAGGTCAACTCCCTCCTCGGCTTGAGCTTGTCAGCTGAGGAAATAAAGGAGGCCCTCGAAAAGATGCGGTTTTCCTGCGAAATTGAGGGTGAGAAGCTGAAGGTGGGAATCCCTCCCTACAGGGCGGACATAATGCACGAGTGGGATGTCATAGAGGACGTTGCCATAGGCTACGGCTACGAGAACATAAAACCCGAAATCCCTCCAACACTCACCTTCGGCAGAACTCATCCGTGGAACGACATCAGGAGCCTTGCAAAAGAAATTATGACAGGCCTCGGCTTTACGGAGGTAATAACCTTCACTCTAACGAATGAGGCGGTGATGTACGAAAAGATGAGGAGGAAGGGCGAGCCGTGGAAAGACTACGTGCCCGTCATGCATCCTCTCACGACAGAGCACACAATTCTGCGAACATCCCTCCTGCCAAAGCTTCTTGAGCTTCTCTCCTACAACAAGCACCACGAAATGCCCCAGATGGTGTTTGAGGTGGGGGATGTGGTTGTAAACTCAAAGAACAGGCTGCATTTGGCAGCATGCATCACCCACTCAAGAGCGAACTTCTCCGAGGTCAGGAGCTATGTTCAGGCGGTGATGAGGGAGCTTGATTTGTCATGGGAGGTAAGGGAGTCGGACGATGATGCCTTCATCGACGGCAGGAGGGCCGAGATAGTTGTTGATGGTAAAGCTGTTGGAATTTTCGGGGAAGTGCATCCAGAGGTTCTTGAAGGCTTTGAGCTGACAATGCCCGTCTCAGCTTTTGAGATTGATTTATCAGCCCTGTTTGACACGGGAGAGCTGCTATGAAGTACCTTCTGCTGATTCCGGACGGAATGGCTGACTGGGAGGTTGAGGAGCTCGACGGCAGAACTCCGCTTGAGGTTGCGGAGACGGAGAACATGGACCTTCTCGCCAAGGAGGGAGCCTGTGGTATAGCAAAAACAGTCCCAGAAGGCTTTGAGCCGGGGAGTGACGTTGCAAACCTCACTATTCTCGGAGTTGATGTGAGGCAGTACTATACGGGAAGGGGCCCCATTGAGGCTCTGGCCAGAGGAGTGAAAGGCGAAATCATCTTTCGATGCAACCTCGTGAAGGTTGAGGATGGGCTGATGGCGGACTACTCAGGCGGAAGAATAAGCGATGATGAGGCAAGAAAGGTTATTGAGGAGCTTAACAGGGCAAAGCCCTACGATTTCGTGAAGTTCTACGCCGGCAAAAGCTACAGAAACCTGTTGGTTATAAACAAAGATTTCAGGGATGAGGTGAAAACTTTCCCGCCCCACGATATTACAGGCAGGGAGATTGAAAAGCACCTGCCCTCCGGTGGAGAGCTGGCTGAGCTGCTCAGGGAGCTGATGGGCTGGTCGGCAGAGATTTTGCCCGAAATTACGGATAAGGCGAACATGATATGGCCCTGGGGAGGGGGAAAATTACCATCCTTCCCGAACTTCGAGCGAAGGTTCGGCGTTAGGGGAGCGATGATTACGGAGGTCGACCTCCTTGAGGGAATTGCGAGGGGCTTAGGAATGGACGTCATTCAGGTTGAGGGAATTACAGGCTACATCGACACCAACTACAGGGGACTTGTCAGAGAAGCTGCGAGGGCGCTGGAGAAGCATGATTTCGTTGTTCTGCACACAGAAGGTATTGATGAGGTGAGCCATGAGGGCGATGCTGAGCTTAAGGTGGAAGCGATTGAGCTTTACGACAGCAAAATTGTCGGAAAGCTGCTGAACAAAATCGACCTTGACGAAACAAGGATTCTGCTCCTTCCTGACCACCCTACTCCAGTTAAGGTGAAAACGCACGTTGCTGAACCCGTCCCCTTCGCCCTCTACGGTAAGGGAAGGGACGAGGTTAAGGTTTACACGGAGAAAAGCTGCAGGAAGGGAAGGTTCGGATTGCTGGATGGGCTGAGGCTAATGGACCTTCTGGTAAAAAAATAAGGTTATTCTCTGGCCAGATAATTGTATAGCCATGCCGCCGCAACAGCACCGACAATGGGCCCGATGACGTAAATAGGGAAGTACTGCCACAGGTTGATTCCCATCAGTGAGTCTCCGAGGTATGGCCCGAAGGTTCTCGCGGGATTGAGAGACGAGCCCGTAATGTTACCGATTGTCGTGATTATTCCACCAACCGTTAGGCCAATTATCAGTCCTGCAAATCCCGGCGGGGCACGCTCGTCAACCGCAACTCCCATTATGACCAGCATCAGCAGGAAGGTTCCGATAGCTTCCGTCAGTATCGCCTGTCCGTAGCCTATTCCCGGAAATGGTGCAGTCGCTCCCAAACCTCCAACCGTTGCTGCTGCAGGTCCAACACAGGCCAGGAAAAGCAAGCTTCCCAGAGCAGCACCAATAAACTGGGCCACTATGTAGGGAACTACCTCCCTCCCCGGAAACCTCCCGATGCTCCAGAGGGCTATAGTCACTGCCGGATTTATGTGAGCACCGCTGATTCTTCCAAGAGAGTAGATAACTGCCGCAATTGCGAGAGCGAAAGCCATACCAATGGCGAACCAGTCCCCCAGACCGCCGAGAGCACCAATGCCGATGTTGAACTCGTTGGGCTTGTCAGCCCCATTGGCAATCATCAGTGTGATTACTGCCGCACCGGGGCCAAAGAAAACGAGGATAAAGGTTCCAACAACCTCAGCGGTAAAGCGCTTGGCGAGAGTCATAATCACTCCTCCTGATATGCCTCATGGCAGATAACGCAGAGAATTCTCGGCACGGTCTTCTTCATCTTCCTTGCGGGGAAGGGATAGTCTCCCTTCCAGAGGGGAACCTCTTCCCTCACAAGATGCTCCATGCAGACTCCCATTCCACATACAATGCAGATGGCAACAGCATCGGTGTCTCTACCCTGCTCAGCACAGATGTAGCACTTCATTTTTACCACCCAAAACTAAAAAAAGGAAAATTAAACGGCCTCCTTGTACTGGCAGTACGCATGCCTGAAGTCGACAAGCGCTGCTGTTGCGCAGTCCTTGCAGACTCTTGCGGGCGAAGCGGGACTCTCCTTGTGCAGAGCTATGATGTTGGTCATCATTGTCGCAGTGACGGGCTCGCTCGTCAGCAGACACGGGTAGTCTGCGAGCCTCATCAGGGCTGAGAACCTCACCGTTATTGCACAGCCCGGATAGGCATAGCGCTGCGGGTTCATTAGCACTTCATTCTCGTGTATCGGGTCGAGGTTGACCTCAAAGCCTGCGACCTTTGGAACGAGCTTGGTCTGAACGCCGTTCCTGTCCCTTCTCGCCTTGTCGAGGTACTTCCAGCCCCTGTAAATCATGTCCATGAAGTCGTGGTTGTGCAACTCCGCTGCACCACCTCTCGTCGGATAGAGCTGGACGTAGTTGTGGAACCTCTTCGTCAGCAAATCGACAATCATCGGAGCGTTGAAGCCATCAAGCTCAAGGATGTACTCAACAGCAACTGCTCCTGCACCTGTTGCAACGCTGAGAGGCTGATACTCGTTCTTGAACTTGTCGAGGTTTGCATTCAGCGTTGTATCCATAACGGCACTCGTTGCCTCAATCACTGCCATTACCACATCATCCTTACACATGTTGAAGGTTGACTGAGCGATGTGGTGGGCTGCATCACCAACACAGTATGCTGGAACTGTCACAATGTTGCCGTAGTGCACTCCATCATCCATTGCCTCCTTCACCGCTCCCTTCATCCTGTTCTTGTACTCCGACATGTACTTCCTCACGTCGAAGCTCTGGTGCCCGTGCTCATCCATCAGCTTGGCCTGAGCCTCAGTTGGCTGGTCGTAAACGAGCTTTATCATCTCAATTTCCTTCTTTATCGCATCGCTCAGCGTTGCGCCATGGTATGTCAACAGTCTTCAAAATTCTGTTCACGATGTTGCTCGTGCTTCCCGGAATCAAAGCGAAGTCAACGACACACGTTGGACCGTAAAATCCACCATATCTCCTAACAACCTCAAGACCAATCAATGCCTCTGCCTTCTCAATCCCCTCAATGAACTTCTCAACACTCTTTCTGAAGCTTTCATCCTCCTCGTAAAGGATTTCAAGAATTGCAGGAGTCTGGTAGTGCTCCACAAAGGGGTCGTCTTCTGGCCTGACCGTCTTCGTCAGGCTCCTAAGAATCTCGTAGTGAGCGTTGACCGAATCAACGTGCAGCCTTATAACTGCCTTGCTCTGATTTCCAACAGCCTTCATCTGGTTTACTGCATCCACGTATGGTTTGACGTCATCAATGACGAATT
>DAINRD010000124.1:0-5226 GCA_036742095.1 Archaeoglobus sp.
AAGCTTCTTACCCGAAATACCCAAGTACTTTCCATAAATATACTCGTTATCTGCCCCAATCGGCCTGCAGACCCACTTTACTCTTCCCGGCGTTCTGGACATGAACCTCAGCGTTGAGTTGGGAACCAAAACTTCTCCGTAGTGCGGGTCCTTCATTTTGACGAACATTCTCTTGACCTTGAAGTGCTCTATTTCCAGAACCTCTTTGGGAGCGTTGAGCCTGCCCGTAACAACGGTCCCCTTCTTGTCGGGCCTTCTTGAATATTCAGTAACAATTTCAAGTATCTCTGCCGCCGTGTAGTTCATTGTGAACTTCTCAATCTCGTGCTGAATCTTGGGCTGGTTTTCGGGGTTAAGCCTCTCCTTTATCGTTGGATACTGCTGCTGCAAATCAGGGCGGTTCATTATCTCACAGAGAGCAGCCCAGTTTGGATCTGTAAAGCCCGACATGAAGGTGTAGCCGTCCTTGCATCTGACGTAAGTGTAGGGGAAGACGGCGTAGTCAAAATTGCCAGCCCTCACCATCTTGTTCTTGGTCAGATGGAAGTACTGCATCAGGTAGTTGGAGATGGCAATAAGTCCCTCTGGCGGGGCAGCATCGATCATCTGCCCCTTGCCCGTCTTTCTCTTGTAGAACATTGCAAGAAGAATTCCAAAAGCCGCCCAAGCACCGCCTACATACCAACCCATCCAGTTTCCGTGCTTCAGGGGCTTCTTGTACTCCTGTGGAACTTCAGGGTCGAGTTCTGGCTCACCTGTCACCGACATCACAACACTTCTGGCCTGATCAATGAGGTCGTAATCGGGCTGATTTGCATGCTTCTTTGCCTCCTCTCCAAACTGTCCGTAGGTGTTTATTGCGCAGTAAATCAGGCCGGGATTGATTTCCTTCAGCTGCCTGTAGCCGATGCCGAGAGAATCCATATATCCCGGCTTGAAGGACTCAATGAGAACGTCAGCCTTCTTAACAAGCCTTTTAAGGAGCTCTCTGCCCTCTTCCTTCTCAATGTTGAGGGTAACGTGGAACTTGTTCCTTCCTTCAGTCAGGTAGGCCAAACCTGCATCCTTGACCATTATGCCGTAAGGTGTCATTTTTCTGGCGATGTCTCCTTCGGGAGGCTCAATTCTGATAACTTCAGCCCCAAGCTCAGCAAGAAGTGAAGATGCAAACAGTCCGGCATAGTTCCCGCAGCTCATGTCAAGAACAACCATGTCGTCAATGGCTTCGGGCTTTCCCATCACGTCGTCGGGATTTGTTTCGTTGTAGATGAATCTGGCATACTGAGGGTCGAGAGCCATTCCAACAATCGCCTTCTCCTCCATTCTATCACCTCACGGGAACTTCAACCCCTTCTTTCCGTCCCAGTCTGGCGGTGGGCACTGCGGCTTTACATCAGGATTCCATCTGTAGATTACGCCCTCCTCGTAGAGCTGCTCGATTTCATCCATGCTCAGGCCGAGGTACTTTGTCAGAACGAATTCATTGTCAAAGCCCATTGGCCTCGCACCCCATTTTAACCTTGCAGGCGTTTCCATCCTTGGCGGGTAGCATGGCTCGACGAATTCCCCATACAGGGGGTCATCGTAGGCCATAATCGCTCCCCTCTCCCTCAGATGCTCGCTGTAATAAGCCTCATCAGCCTCAACGACATGTGAAGCTGCAAAGCCGTATTTGTCTGCAAGTTCCTCAACTTCCTTAACCGTCTTGGTTTTAGTCCACTCCGCAATTTCTTTCAGAATTAGTCTCGCATTCTCGTCCTTTAATCTCTCAAGCGGGTCTGCAAATTTCTCGTAGAGGTCCATTCTGCCCATTGCCTGACACAGCCCTTTGAACTCCTCTTCGCTGAAAGCAACGATTGCAACCCATCCATCCTTGCAGTCGAAGAGGTCTGATGGGCAGATTGCCAGATCCCTGTTCCCCACTCTTTCCCTGTTCTCCCCCGTCATCGCTACGTAGGTCCAGGTCCAGTCCATCAGCCTGATAACGTTCTCAACCTGAGAGTAATCGATGTACTGCCCCTCTCCCGTCCTCTCCCTGTAGTTAAGGGCTGCAACTATGGCAACAGCACACATCAGAGCAGTTGTCCAGTCCGCAATCCAAACACCCGACTTGAGCGGTCCTCTTCCCTCATGTCCTGTAATGTAAGCCAAGCCACCCTCGCTCTGGGCAATGGCATCGTAGGATGTTCTTCCCGTGTAGGGTCCCCAGCTTCCAAATCCAGAGACGTGAAGCTGTATAATCCTTGGATTAATCTCCCTCAGCCTGTCGTAGCTTAACCCCCACTTTGAGAGCCTTCCGGGTGTTAGGTTATCCACAACAACATCACTCTTCCTCACGAACTCATAGAAAAGCTCCCTCGCCTTTGGATGGCCGAGGTGCATGCCAACCCAGTATTTGTTGTGGTTCTGCTCCAGCAATCCGGGAGAAAGGTTTCTCCAGAAGTAGGCGTAGGGAGTGACGTAGCGCATCTGGTCTCCTCTGCGAGCTTCAAACTTTATCACTTCAGCCCCAAACTCTGCAAGGTAGTCGGTCGCAGCAGGGCCAAGAACGACGCTGCAAACCTCAAGAACCCTTACACCTTTGAGGGGCTCATCCCTGTCGAAGATATCTTCAGCACCTAGCATTTTTTTCATATAATCCATATACTCCTCAACACTCAACACAATCCCTCCATACAGTATTAATAATTTCGTAATTTTCGTATGTATAAGTTTTTCGATTCCAAACTTTAAAAAATTTAGAAAGTTCAAAAAATGTGATAATGCTGACTTCTTTCCACCCTCCTCATAAAATCAAATAGCGTATCTACGGTCTTAATCCCGTACTTCAGGGTTTTAAGGAGCTGAACCTGAAAGACCTGAGCTGTTATGAAGGCATCAGCGAGAGCATTATGCCTGTAGCTCATATCAACCCTGTACTTCCTTGCTAAGTTGTCAAGGGTCATAGTTTCAGGGGCCTTTTCACCAAGAATGTAGCACACGACTTTTTCAAAGTCAATAACGTCAATTCTCTTGTTGTCGACTTTGTAACCCTCCTTTTTCAAAGCCCTCTTGAGAAAACCGTAATCAAGCTCTATGGAGTAGCCCACCAGCACTTTGTCCCTCAAAAGCTCGTAAATTTCATCAGCAATTTCAGAGAAGCTTTCAGCAGTTTTAAGGACTGAAGGATCAAGGCCATGGAACTTCATGGATTCATATTTAAATTTCTCAGGCTTCAAAACCCTGTAGTAACTCTCACCAGCCATGATTCTCGTTCCGTAAATTGGTACGGCACCCATGGCAACAATTTCATCCTTTTTCTGATTCAGTCCAGTTGTTTCCAGGTCTATTGACAGAAACCGGGTTTCTCTTAGACTTTTAACCATTACAGACCCCTCTCAATGTTGTAATGACCTTTTAAGAAGTTCTGGAACTTTTTTATCACCTTAAAACCCTCCTTCAAAACAAAGGCATCGAGCTTTTCAATTTCCGAAATTCTCACAATGTTGTCTGCCTTCTTTCCTCCAGTTATTTCCTTTGCCTGCAGCTTTAACCTCAAATCCTGAAGAAACTCGTATGTCTCCCTTAGAGACTCAACGAGCTCAGCATCCATCAAATTCAGCTCGCTCAACCTTTCAAGCCTTTCCCTCGTGTTTGTAATTTCAAGAAATCCATTTTCGAGGGCAAGAACCCTCAGCCCGTTTACTATGGGGTAAATTCCGTTCATCTTCAGGTCAATCTCCTTTCTCATTCTCATTCCAAACAGGCCCAGAGGAGGTTCGGCTATTGTGGCATCATGGGCGAGAAACCGCAGGGACTGGGCTGTGTGTTTTTGCTTGATGTGTTCCATTACCTCGAAATACAGTTTCTCATCGCCGTAAATAACCCTCATGTCCAGAAAGACTGAAAGCAGTCTGATGTTGTCCGGTGTGAGACTGGTGAACCACTCTGAAAAGGTGGATTTCCACGCCTCCACGCTCCTGCACCAGTTCGACGCCATGTAGCCCCCCTCACACTTCGGTATTCCCACGAAATCGAGGGTCTCATTAACCCTCTCTCCAAATTTTCTGAGAATCTCCCCGTCCCCCTCATGAATGATTGCATTGTCCTGATCAGTGGCCATCACCTGTTCTTTTCTGGCCGAGCTACCCATGTGTATCCAGGCAAAGTTCGGGAGCTTTCCATGCTCCCTCTCAAATCTCTCTTTCTCAATTTCAATCACCCTCACGACGAGGTAGTCGTAAATCTCTGTCAGGAGATTTGACAGGTCGTAGAAGTGCATTCCTCTGAGAACAAGGGAAGAAATGGACCTCGTAAGATTGCTGAAGGTCGTTTTTATCTCCTCAACACTTCTGGACTTCTTCAGCTTTCTGTAGAGGACAATTAAAGAGGTTGTGGGCTCAAAGAGTGTCAAAATATCGTTGGCTGTTATAACCCCCTTAACCCTTCCGTTTTCAGTGACAACGAGGTGATTGATTCCTCTTTTCAAAAGCTCCAGATGCGCTTCGAAAACCGGTTTTGATGCATCGACAGAGACAACTGGGGAAGTCATGTAGGCAGAAACTTTCTCTTCATGGCTTTTTCCGTGGATTATGAAGGTTCTGAAGTCCTTGCTTGTGAGAATTCCAAGAGGTTTCATATTCTCATCCACCACAACAATCGAGCCAACACCGTTGAACTCCATTTTAATTGCAGCATCTCTGATTGAGGTGTAGGGGCTGCAGACCACAGGCTTTTTCGTTATCAGATCTCCCGCTCTGGTGAAAAAAAGCCTGTCAGTAATCTCCTTCTCCTTGAAGAGGTCAGGAATTCGGCTGAACCTTTTTTCTTCAAAGGACCTGAAAAACTCGAAAAATGTCTTGTTTTTCTCCATAATCTCCTCAAAAGTCTCCCTTTTGATCAGGTAGCAAACTGTGTCCTCTTCAGCCACCGCAACCCTTTCTGGATTTTGTGTTATTCCAAAAACTTCGCCACGCGAACAGCGGTCAATCAACTCTCCATTCTCATAAACCCCAACAACCCCAGAATAAACGAGATAAACGTAATCGCTCTTCTCACCCTTTTTTATAATCTCCTCACCCTCCTCGTAGGCCTCCACCTCCAGACTGCCAACTACTCTCTCAAGTTCCTCATCTCTCAGCAGACTGAAGGGTTTTATTTTCTTTAAGAACTCTTTAGGTGGTAGCATTTTTTATGATTAAGAATTTTTGTGTTATAAAGTTTTTCCAAGGTCGCTCAACGTAAATA
>DAINRD010000125.1:0-327 GCA_036742095.1 Archaeoglobus sp.
TTTTGATGGTGGACCCCCTATTTCTATCCAGTAATTTTGTGATGGCTCGGTTTTGCTTTTTTGCTCGTATTTGCTCATCTTCAAAGCACCTTTGAGGATTTCATTAAAAACTCTTTTACCCTCTTCATCTTTGTCGAAGTAATTAAACATCATGTCGATTTCAATATTTGTAGGAATATATTCATTCAACCTTCCAACTTCTTTAAGATATATTTCCTTGAGCTTCTCAAACGCTTGGTAGAAGCCATTGTAGTCATATTTATCAAATTCAAATAACTTTTCCAGAAAACGACGTGAGCAAGAATTCATTATCGGATACTCTTGTAT
>DAINRD010000125.1:673-2322 GCA_036742095.1 Archaeoglobus sp.
GCTCCTCTCCAGTAAATCAAATCTTTTTCCGACTTAATCTTTTCCTTGTTCACACCATACTTCCCTTCATCCATCTCAACGATTAGCCCATCACTCAAGAGCTCGTTTAAGGTCGCCTCTAACGGGATCTTGGGCTTTATAATGCTCAGATACATCTCCATATTGACCTCTCTAAGAGCTTCGAGAAATTCTGAAATGTCCTCTTTACCAACCCCATTCTCTTTTCCTGCAAAGTTCTGAAGGTAGTAAATCACGTTCAAAAGCAAAAATCTCCTTCTTCCAGCTCTAAGCCAGTCTTCGCCCCCTTTAATGTATTCTTCAGGGAACATACTCAATCCCTCAGCCCAACACGTCGCTTAAAACGAATATCTCCCCATTAAGCATGCATAAAACCCTGTTCTTCGGAATCTCGATCCAGTTCTCGTTGGTTAACTTCTGAGTGCTTATCAGGATTGCTCCGCCGTAATCCTTCTCCCTCTTTAGCATGTACATCCTTCGGTGGTTGCAGAAGGCAAAGAGAGCGTTCGAATCGGAGAGGAGGTAATTCACCTTACCACAGTAAGTTTCGAGCAGTTTGCGGGTGGCGTACTTCACAGCCGGATAAATTCCTCTAAACTCGCTCCTCCTCAGGTATTCGTCGATTTCGTTCATCATGAAGGAAAACGCCCTCGCCGAATCGTTGTGTCCATCGACGTAGCTTGGATAGTCGATATCTATCGTGCCGTTGTGGGCGAACAGCCAGTCTCTATTGAGGTACCTGAACTTAAACGGATGGCAGTTTTCTGGGCAAATGTCTCCGCTCGTGGCGAGCCTTATGTGAGCTACGATGACGTTGCTTCTGGCTTGCTGGATTGCTCGTCTGAAACTCTCGCTGAAGTTAGGATCGTCCGTGTTTCTCACCACTCTCGCATGCGTTTCTTCATAGTATCCAATACCCCAGCCGTGCCAGTACGGTTCATGATATTTAGCGAAGAGCGGCAAACTGAAAATCGCTCTATCCTTTTTGTTGCAGCTCAAACCGAAGAGTTCGCACATCAACCTAACCTCCCCAAAATCGATGTTAACTCCACAAATTTCCTCCTGTCAATCTCTCCTCTGCTAAGTAGCTCTTCAACCTTGGAGTGAACCTGCTCTGGGCTCGCAATCTTCAAAGCTCTACCCAGCGATTCTTTAACGTCTACAAATCCCTTATCGAGAGCGATTGCCGATGCTTTGATGTAGAATTCGACCGCCTTGTCGTATTCCCCTAAATCTTGGTAACAAAGTGCTACGTTGAAGTACGGAATAGCTCCGCCGCATGGCAACGCATGTTTGTGCTCCAGAGCTTCAAACAGGTATTTCAAGCCCTCATCCGACCTGTAAGTTTCGAAGTAGAACGTCCCGAGGTTTATCGCTGCTAAAGCGTAATCAAATTCGAACTCTTTGAATCGTTCATAGAGTTCTTTCATTATCGTGTAAGCATCTTCAAACATAATTTCCGCCTTCTCTACCTTTCCGTTTTGCACGTAAAATATCCCGAGCTTATTCATTGTGTTGGCGAGTAAGAACGCTTTTTCCGAGCTGTAAAGCCTGTTCCTCAAGTTGAAAGCTTCGAGCAAGAATTTTTCGGCTCCTTCGTATCCTAAATCTAAATAGAAAGCTCCGATTTA
>DAINRD010000125.1:2411-4484 GCA_036742095.1 Archaeoglobus sp.
CTCCTGAACGCATCGATCCCGTACTCTCCTCTCCCAAGAAATCCACGAGCGATCTCTGGATAACCCTCAATATTGGATGGTACTCCGAAAAGCAGCTCAGTTAAATTCGATGCTTTCGCCATCCTTCAACACCTTCACGTTCTCGAAGTTCTCCTCAAACCATCCCGGATTGTCGGTGTGCACCGGGATGATGGTTTCGGGATCGATCTGCCCGATTATCCACCTCAGGTCCTCCTTCGACGCATGCCCCGATGCGTGGTAGCCCTTTACAAACTCTGGCTTGAGTTTTCCACCCTCTTCAGCTATCTCGAAACCGTAAATCCAGAAGTTAAACGTTCTGAGCCAGTTGTAAAGCCTGAGAAAGTCGAACTCTTGCTCCTCGCTGAAGGCCTCGCTGGAGGAGTAAACATACACTCCACCTTCGGGTTTGATGTCCAGAAGGTGTTTCATGTCGTAGAAGGAGAAGCAGAGGATGTAGCCTTCTGGATTTCTGTTAATCTCCGTCGGATCAACATACAGCTCTTCCCACCTCTTCATGACAACTTCCGTTTCCCATTTTTCTCTCCTGTCCTTCAGCTCCCCGTAAATTCCCAGCCCCTCCATCCTGTCAACGCCGTCCACAAGCTCTATGGCGTGGAGCATGTAGGCATCCTTGGCCGTAACGATAAGCTGTCTGCCCGTTTCTCTGGCTATCTCCTTAAAGGTTTCGAGTCTCTCGAAGTTTCTCGGCGAGAAGTCGGCTATTACAACCCCCTTGCTCTCCTCAACCGCCATAAGACAGTTCTCGTAGACGTCCTGCTCGGAGACATTGAAGTCCTCCCCTCTTCCAGCTCTCGTACCCTCGATAATGAGAACGGGGACGTTTCTCGCTTCTCTAACGAACTTCCTCGTCTCATCCCTCAATTTGCCGTGCATTCTTAAGTCTCCAGTGTATGCAACGGCTGTATCCCCGTAAAGAACGTAAGCCGTAGCCCCGTATATGGAGTGGTCCACACCATACGCCTTGATTTCGAAAGGAAAGTTACTGTCTGCAAGACTGCAAACTTCTCCAGCTTCAAGCTTTTTGGTGTTTTTATCATCCTGTCCTGGTTTGTAGCAGATAAAATTCCTGAGTTCATCGCTAAGATCGTCAACGCAGACCACATCTCTCCCAATGTAGGGAAAGTTCTTTCCTTGGGGAGATTTCAGAACCCTGTCGTCCTCACATGGCTGCTTTTGAGAGTGGTATGTCACCTCACCTCCCGGACCTGGTCTCCCGCAGTCCCTCATAGCCTTCATAATTGCGAGAGTGATAGCTGAGGCAACTATCGGAACGCTCTCGTGCAGATAGCCAGCATTCCCGCAGTGGTCGAGGTGGGCGTGGCTGATAAGCACAGCTTCAACGTTCAGTTTTGGATACCGGGAAAGGTCAACATCGGAAGGGATGAGATCGGAGCGGTAGATGTTGAGCTCTGGAATTAGGCCCAAATACAGAGGGTCGTGGATTCCCCTCACTGATCTCTCCCGCAAAAAATCCTCGAAGTACTCCCCATACTTCGCAAAGTTCATTCCAAAATCGAGAAAGACCCCTCTTTCCCGCTCCTCCACGTAGATCTTGTTCCCGCCTATGGTTTCGGCCCCATCATAAACCGTTATTTTCACTCTTCCACCTCCTCAAAGCTGCAGACGGAAGAGTAAAAGCTCTTGAGGTTGCCAAAGGATGTTCTCACATCTGATGCCTTCTTTGATGCGTTTCCAACGTGTCTGAAAAGAGTTTCAAGGTTTTCCTCAAGATTGTCGATGTGTTCTCCCATCTTCCCCAGCTTCCTCTGTATCTCATCAGCCCTCCTCGAAATCTCCTGAGCCTGAATCCTCGCTGAGATAAGGCTGAGATATGCGGGGAGAACAGAAGGTGAGGTAAGAACAACTCCTGCCTTGGAGGCATCAACGGCCAAGTCTGGTTCTTCCGAGATTAGATGGTAGAAGATGGTGTCGGAGGGGACGAACATAAGGGCAAAGTCGAGGGTGTTCTCCTTCCCGACATACTTGCTCCTTATGTCATCCACATGTTTTCTCAGGTCTTTTACGAAGCCG
>DAINRD010000125.1:4494-5123 GCA_036742095.1 Archaeoglobus sp.
TTTGAGGTCTGATGAAGCTTCACTCAGCTTCCCAAGGTCTTCCTGAATTCCAAGCTCCTTAAGGGAGGTTGCAAAGGCTCCCTTTATTACATCAGTGTTTTTGCTGATTGCAGAGCTGAATATACTTTCGAACACACCCGAGAACTCTGTGAATGTTTTGCTGATCGAGTTCTCCACCAGCAATGGAATGCTCCCGTTAAGCTCCTCAAGCTTTCTCGAAAGAGCATTAATTTCCCCTCTCTGCCTGTAGATGAGAATTAGGGCGATTACGAGAAAAATTCCGAGGGCAAGAGTGAGGTAATCTGGCATCTTACCATAACCTCTTATTGTATTTTGGTTTCTTCTTCCGAATTATCTTGTTCTCGACTTTTTCTGCAGCTTTGGGTGGCATGAATCTTGCTCTGAAGTATCTTGCTCCCTTAAACTCTCCAAGATGGTCGAGTAGCCTGTCTCTTACATGGTTTGACTTACCCACATAAATTGTGTTGAACTCTGAATCGAGTATTTCATAAACTCCAGGAACGTTTGGAATCGTTTCTATTTGGCTTCTGCAAAATTTTCTTCTATTCACTCTTTTACGCATTTCCAACACCCCCAACCAGAAACTTTCCAAGGGCAGTGAGCTCTAT
>DAINRD010000126.1:0-5073 GCA_036742095.1 Archaeoglobus sp.
AAGAGATGAAGCATTGAAGTTCTACGCGAAAATTAGAGATTCGAAGCTATACACTACGTCCATTTCAGCTTGGGAGCTCCTCAGAGGGCCAAAGCTCATTGGGAAAGAAAAGGAATTTGAGGTGGCTGTTGAATTGCTTGAGAGTCTTGATGTCCTGCCGTTCTCTTTCAATTCGGCAAAAATTGCCGTAGAAATTGAAAAAGATTTGAGAGAGAAAGGTATCGAAGTTAATCTAATAGATGTGATCATTGCGGCTGTTGCAATGGAACACAGTCTTAAACTTGTAACGAGAGATGAGCACTTCAGCAGAATAAAGGGGCTTGAAGTTGAAAGATATCGGCCCGAATAATTTGCAAACAGTTAATGGTGGTTACTGCAATTTCACTTTCTTCATCAATCAAGTTGTAAGTGGTTTCAACGCCTCTGAAGTAATCTATGATGAAGCTCTTTCAAAAAATCATACCCTGAACCTCGCCGATTTCCTTGCGTTTAGGCTCCTTTCAATTTCATCAAGGACTTCGCTGTCCTTCTATTGTCTTATTTCCTCCACAATTTTCCTGTTAATCTCCTCACTAATTGAGATGACAGCCTCAGCGGTTTCCTTACTGAATTTTCCTGAAAACTCCTTTAATGATTTCCCGACCCTTATAACTTCACCGGAAATGAATCCCGACAGAGAGTAGAAATACCTTCCCCATACCTTAAAAAACTCACTCCCTCTCAAGCTCAACCCAGAAAGTTGAACCCTCCCCCGGCCTCGATTTTACACCATATCTGCCTCCCATAACCTCCATAGCCTTCCTGACTATCGCCAGCCCCACTCCAGTGCCGGGATAAACCTCCTCGCCGTGCAACCTTTCGAAGACGTCAAAGATTTTCTCGTGGTATTCCTCTGGAATCCCTATGCCGTTGTCCTTAACGTAAACCCTGACTTTTCCATCGAACTCTTCGGCCCATATTCTGACCTCAGGCCTGACTCCCTCCTCCACGAACTTGAGTGCGTTGCTGACGAGATTGAGCATCACTGTGAAGAGAAGCTTCCTGTCTCCCTTAACCGCTGGAAGCTTAGCAGCTTCAATCACTGCAGATTTCTTCTTTATTTCATCTTTAAGGTAATCAAGAACATCCTCAACGATCTGATTGAGGTCAACTCTTGTGAGCTCAGCTCTAACCTTGGAAACCCTCGCATACGCAAGCAAATCATTAACAAGCGTATCCCTGCAAATTCCTCAATGGCGCCCTCAAATCGTGGGAGATTGCGTGGACATAAGCTTCAAGCTCCTCGTTAGCTTTCCTCAGCTCCTCAAGCGTTTTCCTGAGCTTTTCCTCGGCCATCTTTCTGTCTGTTATGTCAATCATCGCCCCTACTATCCTGACAAGATTTCCCTCCTCATCGTAAATTGGTGAGGGGGAGACAAGAACACTAAACCGAGAGCCATCCTTTCTCAAGAGCTCGGCCTCAACCACATCAGCAAAAAGCTTGTGCTCCTTATGAAGTCTTATCCTCTCAGCCAGCCATTCTCTGAGTTCAGGAGCAATTGGTTCGAACATGGTCATCTTGCCAACAACCTCATCGTAGCTGTAGCCCGACATCTCAAGCAGTTTCCTGTTCACGAATGTGAAAACAGCATTGGCATCAGCCTCCCAGAAGGCAACGATTGGAGATTCAACAAGCAGTCTGTATCTTTTCTCGCTTTCTGCAAGCTGTTTGGTTCTTTCCTCGACAAGTTTTTCCAGTTCCTGGGCGTATTTTTTGAGATTTTCATGCAGTATTGAATTGGTAATGGCGACGCTTAGTGATGAAGATATCTCGGAGAGAATCAACCTCTCATCCTCTGAAAGTTCCCTCTCCTTCGTGCTTATGAGATCGAGAATGTAAAGCTCCTCGTTAACCTTAAAGGGTACCAGAACTGAAGTCTTCACACCATATGGCTCGATAATTTTGAGGACTTCTTCATCCAGAATTGATTTTGCTTTCTCGTAATCCAGTTGAATGATGTCGCCCGACTTCAACTTTGTTTTCTCAAGGATAACTTCAAATCTGAAGTCTTTCCACTGCTCAGGTAAATCTGCAACCCTTATAGGGCAGGATTCAACCAGAACAATCTCATCTTTTGAAACTACCCTGAGAATTACCGAGTAAGTATAGTCAAAGAACCTGCAGATGAGTGACAGCACTGAATAGAAGATATCGTGCAGTTCAGCCTCTCTGAGAATGGCAGTGTTCACCTCATTCAGAATTTGAAGTCTGTTTGCTCTTCTCTCCAGCTCCTCCCTCATACTCGCGTTCCTTATTGCGAGAGCAACAGAGTTGGCAACTTCCATCAGAATCCGTATGGTTTCTTCGTCAAAGGCATCCTCCTCTTCGGCAGGAATGTTTATTGAGCCGAGAAGGGAATCTGAGATTATCGGAATGAGAACGTATGATTTAATTCCAAGCTCCATCAGCTTCCTCTCTCCCTCTCCCCTGCCTTCAACCCTCTTAACCCACGGCTTTCCCTGAGAAAGGGTCTGCATTACCATGGCTATATCTTCACCCGCAATTATCTCTCCCTCCCTGAATCCGGGCATCTTTTTGTCAGTTACAGCCAAAACCCTCGCCCCTCCATTCTCGAAAACCGTTATTCCCACACCCCTCACAGGAAGCATCTCAGCCAGCTTTTCAGCGGTCATCTTCAGAATTTCCTTCGTCTTCTGAGCTGAAAGAATCGCCCTCTCTATCTCGTGAAGTAACAAATTGGCTCTGTAAAGCTTTTCCAGCCTTCTCTCCATTGTCTTGAAGTCCGTGACATCAACTGCGAGATGGACGACTTTCTTCAACTCTCCTTTAATAAAAATGGGCGTGGTGCTTACCGCGTAAATTCTGCCAAAAATCTCAATCTCCCTCGTCTCAGGTTTGTGATTCTTGAGAGTTGCAACGCAGGGACAGTTCTCTACTGGCTCATCCCTGCCGTGGAAAACTTTATAGCATTTTTCGCCAATGGCATTCTCTATGCCCTGCTCTCTGAAGATTTTCTGAGCATGTTTGTTCGCATGCAGAATCTCAAAATCTGGAGAAATCACCACAATTGGATGGGCGATTGACTCGAAGAGTGTGCCGAGCTCAATCTCCATAATCCTTGCATGCTGCTCAAGCTGCAGAGCCTGCATCCTCATTCTGAGCAGAGCCTCTATCCTCGCAAGAAGCTCTAACTTTTCAATGGGCTCAAAAATTACCTCGTCAACCCTCTTCCAGAGATGTTTTCTCGCCAATCCAACATCTCTTCGCGTTGTAATCAGCAAAACCGGGATTATTTTGCTTTTAAGCCTTTCAATTTCCCTCCACTTCCTCCTGAGGCTTGGCCCATCAATTATGAGCAAATCAAAATCCCCCTCGACAATCTCGTATCTCTCCGAAAGGAAGTTCTCAAGAAGTTTCCTGTTCTGCTCCTGAGAAACCTCAATTTTGATTCTCATCTTCCCCATCCTACTTATCTTCAGAAAGCTCCTTCAAAAGCTCAAGAATCCTCCTGGGATTTAGAGGTTTGAAAAGCACTGCCTCAGCCCCCCTCGTCTCAACCTTCTCCACCCTCTTCGGATAGATCAGAACGAAGGGGGTGTTCTTCTCCCTGAGCCATTCACACTTATCCCATATTCTCCTGTCAAAGCCAGCGATGTCAACAAAAACGATTTCAGCTCTGCTTAATTCGTCAAACTCCTCATAGTCTCTTGCCGAAACCACCTCGTAGCCATGCCTCTCAAAGAACTCCTTCATGAGCTCAAGATTCTTCTGGTTTCTCTCAACAATACCGACGATCATCTCTCGATCTCCGGAACGCCTGTGAGCAAACCTCTCATTTTCTTCAGCGGCTCTCCAATCTTTATGCCCTCAGGTGTGATTTTGAACTCTCTAAGCGTTTTCTCGAAGTCGCTCACTCTCATCTTCAGAATCCCGATGCACCTCCTCAACTCCCCTTCAGCCTCGAAGTACCTGAGCAGAATTATGTTGTCAGCGAGGTAGCTCACTTCCTTTCCAGTAATCTTTGCCTCCCCCGCAAGGGCTTCGACCTCGTTGGTTATGATTACCGTAACTCCTTTCGACGTTAGAATTCTGCACAGAGCGTGAAGATGCTGTCTCAGGTCTTCGCCAGCAATGGAAAGCTCGAATCCATTCAGGCTGTCGATAACGACGAAACCTGTCTGCTCCGCATCCCTCAACGCGAGCTCAGCAAACTCCTCTGGAGTGTATTTAAGGGGCTCAATCTGCCTCAAAATCAACCTTTCCTCTTCAACAAGCCTTTTTACGGGAATCCCTATACCCTCTCCCCTCTTTATCACGGTCTCAATGTCCTCGTCGAAGGTGTAGATGGCAGACTTTCCCTCTTTAGTCATCTCATAGGCCATCCTCATCGAAAGAACACTCTTCCCAACTCCTGAAGGCCCTGAGATAATAGTTACAGTCCCCCTCTCAACTCCGCCATTCATGAGCTTATCGAGCTCTTCTAAGCCTGTCGAGATCTTCTCCATCTCGAAGGCTCTTTCATACTTCTCAGGAAGAATTCTCGGGAATATCCTTATGCCTCCCTCGCCTATCCTCATCAAATGCTCTCCTGAAACAAAGTCGCTCCCCCTCAGCTTTCTAACTGCTATTCTCAAATTCTCCCCATTCCTCAGTATTTCAATCACACCGTCGGCAAGAAACTGTAAACCGTCATCAGGAGCTTCAACGCTCGATTCGGACGTGAACATCACCGTTGCCCCGTTTTCAGTGAGAAACCTCAGCAGAGATAGAACCTGCTTTCGGTACTGGAAGGCATCGGGAGCGAGGTAGCGGAATTGAGTCATTGAGTCTATGAAGACCCTTTTCGGCCTGATCTCCTCCACCACCCTGACGATTTCGGAACTCATTGGCTCCCTCTCCACCTCAGCAGGAGAGAAAATGTCGTAGGTCTCAACCCTCGCGAAGTATTCGGGCGTTGGAGACAGATCGAGGAAGTCTATCCTCTCTACGGTCAGCCCAAGAGCTTCGGCGTTGCTCCTGATCGAGCTCTCAGGCTCACTCAGGGTTATGAATAATGCCCTTTCACCCCTCTT
>DAINRD010000127.1:0-1346 GCA_036742095.1 Archaeoglobus sp.
CAGGCCTGTAGGAGCCGCTGGATGAGAACTCCTTGTGTTCAGTTTTGAAGCTAACGAAATCAAGATTGTCCTCATTTAAAAACTCTATCGCAATTCTGCACCACCCCTCTGGCTTTGTATCGTAGCCAACCAAGGGAAGCGCAAGGGAAGCAACTCTCTCCCTTATCAATCTCTCAACCCTCAAACGGTTTGCTGAAATTTTGCTGCAGTCAGCAAAGGTTGGACGAGTTTTGAAAGTCAGGTAACATGCAGCATCTCCATCCTGCACCGATTTAAGCTCTCCAAACTGCTTAATCCTTTCAGAAAGGAGTCTGTTGAAAATGTAGGACTGGTAGGCATGAACGAACATCATTTTCAGGTTCTTGGGAAGGGAGAGAAGAGCTTCTTCCTCACTTTTCCCCTCACGAAGTTTCTGGAGCAGACTGCGCTCATATCGGAGGTGTTTTGGCAACTCTTTAAGGCCAAGTTTTGGGTCTCTGCTGCTCCATAGCAGTTCCCTCACCTTTCTGACCTCCTCTTTCTCACCCTCAAAGGGCTTCGCAACGTAAACCCAGAAGGCCTCTTCATAATTCCCCTGTAGAATGAGTTTTCCCACCTCGTGGGTAATGTACCTTATAGATCCAAACCTCTGAAGTCCGAAGAAGTTAGGAGTGCCCTTCTCTTCCAGTTCATCAAGAGTTGAGTTGAAAAGCTCACCATTCTCGCCACCATGAACTCTGATTCTGAAAAAATTTCCCAGCAAATCGCCAAGCTGAATGCTACGGTTTGCATATCCCAATACCTCAATTTTTGCATCCTTAAGCTTTACTTCTTCAACTTCCTCTGCTTTCACACCGTAAATGGAAAAATGCTGGACGGTAAGAGCCCTCTTATCCTTAGTTCCAGCAAAACTGATTCTCTTCTGGCTTATGCCAAGCACGTTTGACAAAACCCTGACGAAATTAAGGGTGTCCCAGTTCTTTTTTTCAACCCTCACAATCAAATAATCTCCCTCATCCGACAAATTGAGTTCGGCAATCTCCTCAACAAAAAAGTCCTCTGCCTCAATCTTGATTTCGCCGCCCATTCCAGGCGTGGAGGTTATATATCCTTGAATACCAACGATTCTTTCGACATCCACAGAAAAAGTTGTGCTGAGAGATTTTTTACTTTTGTTCAAGCACTTAGTTTGGAAACATTGTTTAATCTTTACATGTATCTTTTCAGGAAGTTCCTTATCGTTTCTGACTCAAGCCAGCCCTGGTCGAGCCTTCGAACCACATCCTGAATCCTTATGACCTGCTCCAAGACCTTTTTCCTAAGCTCCTCGTCTGCCTTCAGCTCAACCAATCCAGCTATTGCTGTTA
>DAINRD010000127.1:1356-5052 GCA_036742095.1 Archaeoglobus sp.
GTTAGGGGGTTTCTGATGTGGTCGACCAGTATTGCAAACTGCTCTATGTTCTTCTCGATTTGCTCCAGCGCCTGAATTTTCTCTTCCTCAAGCTTTTTCTTTTCTGTTACATCCCGAATGAAATTTACATAAGCTTCTTCTCCCCTTATATCGATTTTAAAATATCTGACCTCAGGGGGATTGACCCCTCGAAGATTACATCGTTAAATTCAATCTCTTCTTTGAATGAAGACATATTCAACTCGTAAATGAAGATAAGGAACGAAATAAGTACGAGAATCAGACATGGCCGTAACCTCGGCAAACTGTTTACCATACACCTCACCCATGGTGTCCTTTATAAAATACAGTCCCCTGAAACATATTTTCTGAGTTTGGGGATAAACGGTAACTTCTGATCTTGAGTTCCATAATATTTTGTATGATTTGAATATTAAAAATTTTCCTTAAAAAGCTAAATACAGGTCACCCATAAATTTGCCGTTGCACTACACTCTATCCCCCAAATCAAAAAATTAAGTTTAAACCCTCTCTACAACCATCGCCATTCCCTGTCCGCCGCCAATGCAGAGCGAGGCCAAACCGTAGTCCACACCTCTCCTCTCCATCTCGTAGATGAGCGTCGTTGTTATCCTCGCTCCTGTGCAGCCTATCGGGTGGCCGAGAGATATGCCGCTGCCGTTTACGTTGACTTTCTCCAAATCCAGCCCAAGCTCCTTTATGCAGGCTAATGCCTGAGCGGCGAAAGCTTCGTTGAGTTCAATCAGCCCTATGTCCTTGATTTCAAGCCCGGCCTTCTTCAATGCTTTTCTTATGGCTGGTATCGGTCCAAGGCCCATGTATGCAGGGTCAATGCCGGCTGAAGCAACTGCCAGTATCCTCACCTTCGGCTCCAGGCCGTAATCCCTTGCAGCATTCTCATCCATAACCAGAACAGCAGCAGCTCCGTCATTAACCCCGCTCGCATTTCCTGCAGTGACAGTCCCGTCCTTCTTGAAAACCGGGGGCAGCTTTGCGAGCCTCTCAAGGCTTGTATCTCTTCTTGGATGCTCGTCGGTGTCCACAATCACCGTTTCCTTCTTCTGCTTGACCTCCACTGGAACGATTTCCTGGGCAAATTTTCCTTCATCAATTGCCCTGACAGCCCTCATGTGGCTCTCGTAAGCCAGCTGATCCTGCTCCTCCCTGCTTATGCCATACCTTTCCACTATGTTTTCAGCGGTCATCCCCATGTGGTAGCCGTAGAATTTCTCCCACAGCCCATCGTAAACCATGAGGTCGATGATTTCGTCCATTGCTGTGACGCTCATCCTGTATCCCCACCTCGCCTTTGGCAGGGCGTAGGGGCAGTTGCTCATGCTCTCCATTCCTCCTGCGATGATTGTCCTGGCGTCTCCAGCCTTTACGGCGTGGTAGGCGAGGGCGATGGCCTTCAAGCCGCTCCCGCAAACCTTGTTGACCGTGTAAGCGGGAACCTCCTTGGGTATGCCAGCGAGAATTGACGCCTGCCTCGCTGGATTCTGTCCCTGGGCAGCCTGCAGTACATTCCCCATGATGACCTCGTCTATCTCCACCTCAACCCCATCGTAGTCGTAGGCAGACTCAAGCTGAATCCTACCCTTCTCCAGCTTTTCCGGGTAAAACTCCACGGATTCAGGAGTGGGCTTTGGTGCAATGCCAAGTTTTTTCAGCATCCCCTTAATCGCAACAGCTCCAAGCTCGTATGCTGCGACGTCCTTCAAACTCCCTCCAAATCTGCCAACAGGAGTTCTTGCTGCTCCTACGATAACGGCCATGCAGAAGATTGAGGGTGTTAAAGAAAAATGTTTTCTTTTACCCCCACCTTCTGTAGTTCACATCCACACCAAGCAACTCGGCGATTCTTGACACGGTGTGGTCCACAAGGTCGTCAACACTCTTTGGTTTTGTGTAGAAGGACAGAACGGGGGGAAAAATCACTGCCCCCATCTCCGCCAGCCTTGCAAGCGTTTTGAGGTGCCCTGAATGAAGTGGAGTTTCTCTCACAGCCAGAACGAGCCTCCTCTTCTCCTTAAGAGTTACGTCAGCCGCCCTCGTTATCAGGTTGTCTGCTATGCCGTAGGCAATTGATGAGGCAGATTTGATGCTGCAAGGCACAACAGCCATTCCATCGTGCCTGAAGCTCCCGCTGGCGAAGGGGGCGGCAATTTCGTCTTCATCGTAGTATTTAGTTGCAATCTCCCTCACATAGCCCTCATCGTAGTCAGTTTCAGCTTTCAGGGTAATTTTTGCCGCTCTCGACGCCACTGCGTAAACCTCTGCCCCCGACTCAATCAACTTCTCAATAAGCCTGATTCCAAGTATCTGTCCCGAAGCTCCCGTTAAGGCTACTACGAACCTCATTAAATCAGCGGCTCTATGTCCTCATCAAAAAGCTCTATGGTCTTGGCCATCCTCATCTTCTCTGCCTCCTCAGCCTCCTCCTTCGCCTCAGCAGCGAGTCTCTGGAGCTCCTTGACTCTTGGAATGTCCGTAACATTTGCGAGCAGTACGAGAGCGGCAACATACTTCGTCCTCCTCGTGGGATAGTCTCCAGCTCTAACCTCAACACCTGCAATCTGCTCTTCAAGCCAGATCTTCGCCTTCTCCAGTCCCTTCCTGTCCAAGTGCTCCGGCGGGCCTGCAACAAGCACAAGAGCCCTCTCAGCACTGTGGATGTTGCAAGGCACAGTCAGCCTTCCAAGAGCAGCCCTCCTCACCAGAGTGGCAATCTTCATCGGCTTGTCGTTTTCAAGAGCCTCAATTTCCTCCTCTTCCTTCTTGCCGAAGAGTCTGAAGCCCTTTCTCTTTTTCTCAGAGGATTCAGCGAGAGTCGTTGCGTAACCAATTGATGAGATACCACCCCCCCTCAGAGTGTTGACAACTTCGCTGCTGTCAACGACCATCTCTCCAACAACGTCCTCCTCAATCGGCTCCCCAGCCCTTGCCAGCAAAGCAAGCCTCCTTACAATTTCCTCGTTAATCTTCGCAAAGGATTCCTTCAGGCTCGTCCCCTCAAACTTCCAGGCTCCGTTGTCCACAAGGATGAGGTTGTCCACATACTTAAGCAAAGAAATCATGCTCCTTGCAGCGTTAAGCGAGTAAAGCTTGCCCTCCTCAGGGGCGGGAAGGACGCCGACAGCATAAACAGGCTCCGAATACATCTCTGAAAGGTACTTGGCAAGAACAGGTGCTCCACCACTACCCGTTCCACCACCAAGTCCTGCAACAATCAGGAAAGCATCCATGTCGTGCGTCCCTCTTTCATCGATGGCGTTTAATATGCTTTCAATGTCCTCCTGAGCAACTTTCGCCCCCAGCTTGTTGTCCGTCCCGACTCCATGCCCCTTAACGATGGTCTGACCGATGAGAATGCGGTCCTGAACGGGAACATGCTTCAAACCCATTAAATCGGTCCTAGCAGAATTTACCGCAAGCCACCTCATCCTGATGTTAGAGCCCCTCATCTTCTCATTTTCAATGAACATGTCGAGTATCTTTCCTCCAGCCTGTCCGAAGCCAATTATGAAGAATCTCATCTATTATCACCTCAACGCTAAGATTTAATACGCTTTTATTTAAACCTTTTTCCCAAAAGTTCTGCTGATGATACAGGTAACCAATCGCCAAATTTTAAATAAAAGCATCTCAACTCTCCTCGATGAATATCCCGGAGGA
>DAINRD010000128.1:0-5050 GCA_036742095.1 Archaeoglobus sp.
TACGAGCAGCTCTACGGCGATGCCGCTGCTGCGGTTGTCGTTGAAAAGGAGGGCGGGGCGAAAATTCTCGGCTACAGCACCTCAACAAGGCCTTTGCCCGGCTCGTGGATGCTCGCCGAAGATGATACAGTCAGGGACTACGACATGAGGGTTGATGCCAGATACGGCTATGCTGCGAGCGTTCAGAAGGCTGCAATGCCCCTCTTTGCCAAACTTGGGTTAAGCCCAGCGGACATAGACAGGATTGTTGCCTCCGCTCCCGATCCGAAAAGCTACGAGGGATTGCTGAAGGCTGTAGGGGCAAGGGCTGAGGAGTTTTACTTCAGCAATGTTGGAATTGCTGGTTCCGCACACCCACTACTTCTGCTGGCCACACAGCTTGAGAGGGAGGGAAGGATTCTGCTCGGGGGTTACGGAGAGGGGGCTGATGTTATAGCCGTAGAAATTGAGCAGGAGATGGACAGCAACATTGGCAGGATGCTGGAAAGCAGGAAGGAGATAAGCTATGGCGATTATCTCTTCAACAGGGGGTTTGTTGGCGTAAGAGATGCCCCTGACCGCCCCTCCCTGACGAAGTTCTGGAGGGACGAGAAGTCCATCATCCGTTTCTACGGAATGAAGTGCAGGAACTGCGGAACGGTTAGCTACCCCATCTCGAGATGCTGCATTGAATGCGGAGCAAAGGATAACTTTGAAGAAATCAGGCTTGGGGAGAGAGGGAGAGTTTACACCTTCACCATCGACTACCTCGTCATGCCCGGCAACTACGCGGGAGATGGTGTGCATCCCCACTTCCTTGCGGTAGTTGACCTTGATGGTGGAGGGAGAGTGCTTTTTGAGCTCACCGACACGCTGAGGGACTTCAGCGGTGTTGAATGCGATGCCGAAGTGGAGAGAACCTTCAGGCTTCTCTTTGAGAAAAACAGGTTCAGATACTACGGCTGGAAAGTCAGATTACCGAGGTGATGGTATGAGAGAAGTCGCGGTTATTGGGTGTGGTGTCACAAAATTCGGGCACCACTGGGAGAAAGACCATGAGGATTTGCTTGTCGAGGCAACCTATGAGGCTATAGCTGATGCCAGCATCGAGCTTAAGGATGTTGAGGCTGTCTGGTGTGGAACCTTCTATCCCTCTACAGGTATAAGTGGAAACGTTTTCAGCGACACCGTAAAGTTCTTTGGAAAACCGATAAGCAGAGTGGAGAATTACTGCGCCACTGGCATGGACAACATCAGAAATGCTGCCTTTGCCGTTGCGAGCGGGGCTTATGACATTGTCATTGCTGCTGGTGTGGAGAAGCTGATGGATGCGGGAAGCAGAGGATTACCGCCAATAGAGGGAATTTTCAGCGTAGCAATGCCCTACGTCAGCGCTCCAGCAATGTTTGCAATGGCGGCAAACAGGGCCTTCAAGGAGTGGGGCTGGACGAGGGAAGACCTGGCTTTGGTTGCGGTGAAGAATCACTACAATGGAGCGAGGCATCCCAAAGCCCACTTCAGGAGTGAAGTGACGGTGGAGAAGGTTCTGAAAGCCCCGATGGTTGCCTACCCGCTCGGCGTTTACGACTGCAGCGCTGTGAGCGATGGTGCTGCTGCCGTTGTTCTCACAAGGCCTGAAATAGCAAAGGAGATTGTTGGGGATGACTATGCTGTTATTAAGGCCATAGGTATGGCCGTTGAAACGATGCACCCATGGCACCGCCCCTCAGAGAGCTTCCTGAGCTTTCCAGCAACAGTTAAGGCTGCGAAGATGGCCTATAAAATGGCGGGAATTGAGAATCCAAGAAAGGAGCTTGACTTCGGCATTGTCCACGACTGCTTCACCATAACAGAGCTCATAAACTATCAGGACATGCAGCTATGCAAGCCCGGAGAGGGGGCCGAGCTGATAAGGAACGGTGTTACGGCGATTGATGGCGACTTCCCCATCAACCCAGATGGTGGGCTCAAGTCTTTCGGCCACCCAATAGCTGCCAGCGGAGTGAGGATGGTTGCTGAACTGACAAAGCAAGTTCTGGGCAGGGCTGAGGGGCTGCAGGTTAAGGACGCTGAGGCTGGCTTCGCCCACAACCTCGGAGGGCCCTACTCAGTTGCTACAGTGGCAATAGTTTCGAGGCCTTAAACCTTGAGATATATTCTTACAATTTTTCCTCTCTCGCTCTCAACCGTAAAGGAGTCCGTTGAAGCTGGCACGAGGCAGGAGTAGCCCCGATGCAGGTCGGCTGTCTCCTTTCCCCTCAGGATGAAGTAGCCTTCGGCGGCATAAAGAATGTTCATAACTCCCCCAGTCTTAATCTCCGCCGTACCGGTGACCTCTATAACCTCCAGTCCAAAGTTCTCAACTTCAGCCTTTCCTTTTTTACCCTTAACCTCGAACTCCTCCAACTTTTTGGTGTTCAGAACCTTCTTGACCTTCTCCCAGTCGTTTTCGTTGAGGAAGTATGCGAGGGTGGAGTTTGATGATACCTCAAGAACCCTCAGCCCCTCTCCGGCGTGGGGAATGCCGGGGCGGATGACGAAGGTGTCGTAGGGCGTGGTTTCAAAGGTGTTCAGGAGCGTTTTAAAGTCAAAATCCTCCTCTTTAAGCTTCTCCTCAAGCTCCTCAACCTTCACATCCTCCTTGAAGCCTGCATAAGCCTTCCCCTTGTTGAAGACGAGCCATGCGGACTCCACTCCCCCCTCAACCTCACCGAGACTCTCGGCTGCCTTGTCAGAAGGGTGAACGTGAACCTGAGTTGAGGTGGCAGCGTCAATCAGCCTGACAAGGATGGGAAACTTGCTGAACTTCTCAGCAGCCCTCCCCAGCAACTCATCCCTGTGTTTTGAGAAGAGCTCGATCATGCTCAGCTGCTGCCCCTTAACCAGAACCGTGGAGGGGCGGGAAGTGTGGGCTGAAAACTCCCACGACTCACCAATGCCGCTCTGCCTGAAACCCTTAAGCAGTGCAATCCACTCCCCACCCCACGGTCTCTCAACCAGATTCTCCTGAGCCTGAAAGATAAAACTCGGAAGCTCCATGAACTCAGTTGTTAAAAGAATATATAAAACTTGTGGGATAAATACCTTTAAGTTCAGCTTTCATAACTTTTTACATGAAGGCCGTGTTCCACCTTGATATGGATGAGACACCCATCTTGGAGCTATGTCTTGCCAATGTTACCAACTTCCTGAACGATGTTACAGAGGCTAAGGTGGCATTGCTGGCCAATGGTTATGCTGTGAAGCTCTTCGTTAGGGCTGCTAATCCCAAGCTCGAGGATAGGATGAGAGAACTGTCGAAGAGGGGAGTCAGGTTCTTCGTATGCAACAACGCCCTCACACTTCACGGGATAAATAGAGAAGACGTCTTTGATTTCTGCGAAGTTGTTCCAGCGGGTGTTACAAAGCTCGTGGAGCTTCAAAATGAAGGCTATGCGTACATTAAGCCTTAGTAATTTCTTTTTTGAAAGAAAATTTTAAGATTAATTTCCAGAACTCCCAGTGTGAGGTGGCTCGCCGCAGTTGTAGCCTTGCTAATCGCAATTTCCTCGGTTAGTGCAGCGGAGGTGCACATATTCGTAGATAAGGAGAGCGTAAATCTGGGGGATCAAATCCGTTTTCAGGTTTATTTTGATGTTAATCGCTCGGCAGATATAGCTGTTGTGGGGGATAGCGGGGATGGCTCTCTTCTCTGTCACGTGGATGAGGGAGAAGACCTCTACGAAAAGTGCGGGGAGGAGTGGATTTTTAGAATTCCCGAGTACTGGCAGGAGGGAACGTACCGTTTGAAGGTTGTGATTGACGACACCGAGCCTGAAGAGCACTCTGAAGAGTTCAAGGTGGTCAAACCAAAAATAAAGGAATTCGAACTGAAAAATCTTGTGTATCAGAGCAGAACGGAACTGAAGGTTCTCGTGGAAAGCGCGAATCCGGCGAGTTTGAAGATGAGGCTTTACGGAAACTACGTTGATCTTTACTACGAGGAAACTGCGGATTACGAGGAGGAGAGCAACGTTTACTCCGCCAAATTCGACCTTAATCTGAGGGAATTGTATGAGAGAACGAGGGATATTGCTGATGCGGTAAAACCTGGAAAGTACTTTCTCGACTTAAAGCTTGAATACGGCGGGAAGGTCTGGGATTCCAGAAGAGTTACGTTTTCAGTCGTAAAACCAGAGGTTGCGGTTTCCGCACCTGAAAAAGTGAAGGTTGGGGAGCCAGTAGTTGTTAGCATCGACACAAACAGAGTTGGCGACACTGAATACGATGGAGTACTGGTTGTGCTGGAGGGCAACAATTTCCTGCTGTACAAGAAGGCGTATCTTGATGAAAACGGGAAAGCAAAGGTTCAGTTCGAAACTGCAGGACTGAGGGAGGGGAAGTATGCGATTTACGTTAGAGACACGTCCAAAACCTCAACCCTCTCGATCTCGGATCTGGCTAAAAACTACTGCGACCTGTCGCCCGACAACAGCTTTTCAAAGATAATTCAGGCTGAGGATGACGTTCTGGTGAAAAAAGAGCTCTGGATAGTGGGGAAGGGAAGGGAAAATGTGAAGGTTATCCTTCAGCCCTCAAAAGTGGAAATCTTTAACGGAACCACCATGAGCTTCAAGGTTCTCCTCAACCAGTCGGTGGAGCTGTCATCCTTCGAATTCGTTATTTTTGTATCTGGAAACAGCGTGAAAATCGAGTCGGTTACTATACCTGAAGAATTCAGGCTGCTCGACAAAACCCTTTATCCCGACTACCTGAAAATCAGCGCTTACACCACGAACAAAAAGAAAACGGGCTTTCTTGCAGAGGTAAAGGTTGCTGCTCAGATTCCGGGCGAGTCAAGGCTCTTAATAAAAAGTGCCGGTGTTTACAACGGGTTGGGAGAATACGTTGACGCTACCACCTCTCAGGCTGATGTGGTGGTGAAGGAGAGCAGGAAGGAATGCAATACTGCCAACGTCAGCATATCTTTGAAGGAGAATGCCACTGACGCAGAGAACGTTACCAACACCTCCGTTACTCCCACCACTCCGCCTGCTAAAGCTTCTCAGCAAACTCCTGCACCCGCCACACC
>DAINRD010000129.1:0-4967 GCA_036742095.1 Archaeoglobus sp.
CGCATATCCAGCTTCCATCCCTCTGCCACTCCTCCCTTGTTACGTTTCCAAAGTTGTACAGGGCGGAGATAGCCTTGCCAGTGTATTCCGGTGGTATTTTTATGGCAATCTCCATCTCCTCAAACTTTAGTGGAAGTATTGGCTTCAGGGCTTTTACTATGTCTTTTACCTGAGCTTCCACAGGCTTGAAAATGTCAATGTGCACTTTTGCCTGTTCCAGTGCCCTTTCAATCCTCGAAGGGGGGTGAGGGGCATTTGTTCTGGGGTCAATGGTATTTCTGCTGATGAAGGTGACGATCTGATTTCGCTTTTGCTCAAGCATTTCTTTTCGTTGCTCTGCAGTAATCTGCACTTCTCCTTCCAGAATAATCCTCCTTGCTATCTCTATAACATCGTCTGTCCCGAAAACCTTCCTCAGTTCCTCTGCAGAAGCTCTCTCCCCCTTCTTCGAGTCCTTGAAAATTTCCTCCGCTGCAAGCAGTTCCTCGAAATTGACATCCTTGCCCTCCTTGAGGTCTCTGGCCAAATACGGGTCTACAAGAACTTCAAATTCTTCTCCGCCCTTTCTGAGTCTGGCAATAACTGCCTTTTCTAAGGATACCATACTTCACTTCTTCAGCAGCTCTTTAATCCTTTCATTTGCCTTTTCCACGTACGGTTTAAGCTCCTCTGACGTCATCTCCCTGCAAACCCTGTCCATTTTCACGTATCCCACCTCAATGTTTTCTGGTGAGAGTTCTGCCTCAATGGAAAGCCCCATTGCAACCAGACCGAGAACCAAGGCATCGTCAAAGCTAAGGTCTGGGCGATACTCTTTCTCAAAGAACTCTGTGACAGTGTTCCTTCCAATTCCTATCGCTGTTGCCTTGTATTCCAGCAGTGCTCCGCTTGGATCAGTTTCATATAGCTTGGGAACCTCATCGACGCCTGCGATGAGAAGAGAGACGCCGAAGGGTCTCACTCCACCGTACTGAGTGTACTGCTGCTTGAAATCGCAGATTCTCTTTGCAAGCTCCTTTACAGTTATCGGCTCGTCATAAGTCAGGCGGTTGATTTGAGCCTCAATTCTTGCCCTGTCAATCAGCACTCTCGCATCAGCTACGAGTCCTGAAGTTGCAGCACAGATATGCTCGTCAATTTTGTAGATTTTCTCAATCGTATCAGCCTCAAGCAGCCTACTACCAACTCTTTTATCGGCAATCAGAATTACACCATCGGTGCATTTAATTCCAATAGCTGTGGCTCCTCTTTTCACAGCCTCTCTGGCGTACTCCACCTGAAAGAGTCTTCCGTCTGGGCTGAAAACTGTAATTGCCCTGTCATATCCCATTTGCGGTAAATGCATACCTCACACCTCCAAATACTTTCTCTTACACCTTCTTATTGTCCCGCTGACGCCAAGGGTCAGCGGAATTACCTTGACATCTCCGACTTGGTTCATTAACGTAAAGGCCACCATTACTTTCTCCAGCCCTTCACGGGTGCATTTAATTATCCCCTTTTCTCCGTCGAAGTCCTCAACTTTCACGCCTGTGGTGAAGCATTCGCCAAACAGACTCAGTAGTTCCTCTTTCAGAGCCTTTGAAAGTGACCTTTCGTCAACTTTACTTTCAGCTATAATTCTGAAGGCAATATATCTTTTTCTGCTTTTCAGTGATGGTGGCAAACCCTTCACGATTGTTTCAATGCATAAGGTGAAAAAAAGTTTGTGATTGCCGCTGACACTACTGCAAGGACCAGTGTCAGAATTAAGGAGACGTATGGCAGCGGAGAGAGAGCAATGAATTTATCAAGGATTCCTGAAGCAGATAGACTTACGATAAACGCCAGGAACACGAAAACGCCCAGCAAAAATCCAGCGCCAACGGCTTCCTTAAGACTTCTTGAAAAGTAGCCAGCAATCAACCCCCCAGCTATCAACCCTGCCCAGTGGAAGAGGGAGAGGGCAAGGGTAATGATGAAGGTTGCGGCAATCAAAACAATTCTCATTTTCTCACCTCCCCGAAAGTTATTTTCTCACCTCTGATTTCAAAATCCATTATCTTGTACTCTCCATCTGCCCAAATCGCAAGCTGGTCGTGGTAGTGGGGAGAGAAGTAATTGCCCGAATTTCCTCCGGGGATAACGCAGTAGTTTTCGTCAAAGTTGACTATCATCCTCCAGCTGCTCCCTGCCTGTGCCACTCCAGTTCCCCAGTCCACAGCCCTCCTGAAGTTGAAAACCGTGTAAGTTGAGCCGTTCACGGGCATTTTTGGATAGTCAAAGAAGCTGACGATGCTGCTGAAGGGATGCTTGATGTCAAGAACATTGTAGTCGCCATAAACTGAATATTGGTTTTCCTCAATTAATTTCACAGCCTTCTCCATTGCTCTTGCAGCAATATCTACTCTGAACTCTCTTTCCGGAGTTCTGACGTCGTCAAACCAGATGCTGTCTTCAGGCAAATTCTGTAATACATAGAGATGGGGATAGAAGCCCTTATCCAGTCCTGCGGAGTAGAATTCATCGCCGAAGGTTTCGTTGATGAACTCTTCAAGCCAGATCGAGAAAATTAAAGCTGCTCTGGAATCTTTGGTCATTCTGAAGTCCCAGTTCCTCAGCTCCTCTGCATACTGCTTTGCCTTTTCATCCATTTTCCCTTCAGCTTCGAAGATGTAGGGAGTGAAGAACTCCGCAGGTTTTGAGTAAACATCCCTCTGCATCTCCATGAAGAACTCATGAGTTAGCTTCTCTCCAGACTTCACCGCCTCATCAAGCATCTCGTAAATCCTCATACCTCTGTATGGGTCTGCGAAGTACATTGAGTCGCCGAGATAGTGCTGGTAGTTGAAAACAACCCTCTGGTTGGCAGTAGCGACATAATCTGGGTTGATGAGGTGGGGTATTTCCTCAAAGGGTATGAAACCCTCCCACGTCGAGACTCCGTATGGCTTGAATCCTCTCCACTCACCCTCTCCCGCTGAACCGTTGAATATTACGTTTCCTGCAACCTCCTTTCCATCAACAATCCTTATCGGGAACTTCCCTGCCGGGTAATACAGAACATTGCCGTAAATGTCCGCATAAACCACATTCTGGGCGGGAACGTCAAAGAGCTTCAATCCCTCCATGAACTCCTCCATGCTGTGGGCGTGGTTGTACTTGTAAACGGCCAGCGCTTCTGTTGTCGCCGTAAGCCCTGTCCAAGCTACGGCAATTTTCCTGCCATATTTGTTTATAAGGGGCCCGTGAACGGTTTTTTCCACTGTTACTTCTCTCTCCTCAATCCCTTTGTCAGTTTTTACCTTTACTTTCTTCACAAACCTCTCAGGCTCCAGCCACTGCCCCTTGTAGAGGTATCTGTCCCCATCCCAGACGTAGTAGTAGAAGTCAATGACGTCAGCCCCGACATTGGTGAATCCCCACGCAACGTGGTCGTTCATCCCGATCAGGATTACCGGGACTCCGGGCAGGGAAACGCCCCTCACATTCTCTCCATTTACCTGCAGATGCATCTCATACCACACAGGAGGAGCAACAAGGAGCAAATGCGGGTCGTTGGCAAGCATTGGCTTTCCATTGGCTGTGTATTTGCCCGAAATGACCCAGTTGTTTGAGCCAAATCCCTCCTTCGCCTCAAAAGGCCTGAGCCAGTCAAGGAGAGACTTGTCAACGACATCGGTTCTTACAATGGGATAGGAGTGGTTCATGTAGTCGGGATAGAGCTCCAGTGCCTTCTCTCCAAGCTTTTCAACAATCAAAGCCCTTTTAAGGTCCCAGAAATTGCCAGTAAGACTCCAGGAGATCTCCTTCCCGAGCAATAGCGAGTCAATTGGAGTCCACTCCTTTGGCCTGTATCCTGCAAGCTTAAACTCCATCGGGAGTGGTTTGTTGTTTATGTAGTAATTCACACCCTCACTGTAAGCCACAAGATAATCGGCAATTTCAGAGTCCTTAATTACACTCCAAGAAGCTTCAGCTGCTCCCACAAAATCCATTTTTACATAGAACTCATCAGAGTCAAAGAATTCCTCACCAAATACCTCGCTCAGGTCTCCCCTCATCAGCCTTCGATGGAGGTCCATCTGAAACAGCCTGTCCTTCGCATGAATGTAGCCCACAGCATATGCCAGGGCTTTCTCGTTCTCGGCAATGACGTGAGGTACGCCGTATTCATCATAGTAAACTTCAGCCCACCCATAGGGGTTGGGTAGCTGGCTGGAGGTGTCCATCTCCCATAAACTTCCGCTGAAGGGAGAAAGAAGGTTGAGGTAGCTTTGGGCAAAGGCAACAACCAGAATGAGCAAAGACAGTGGTATGACAGCATACCATCTCATATGGCAAAGATGAAATTGAAATATTTAATTTTTGTCGTTTTTGAGCCGAGTTCTCCACTGCATCTCCAATGACCTTCAAACAACTTTAAAAATCGCCCTGAACTCTCAGCCATATGGACATTGCAGAGAAGCTGCAGCTCATCACAAGGAATGCTGTGGAGGTTGTCACAGAGGAGGAGCTAAGGGAGCTGGTGGAAACGAAGAGCAGACCAAGGGCCTATGTTGGCTACGAACCAAGCGGGGAGATTCACCTCGGCCACATGATGACTGTGCAGAAGCTTATGGACCTTCAGCAGACTGGTTTTGAGGTTATCATCCTTCTTGCCGACATACATGCTTACCTCAATGAAAAGGGGAGTTTTGAGGAGATTGAGGAGATTGCTGAATACAACAGAAGGGTTTTCATTGCCCTCGGACTTGATGAGACCAAGGCAAAATTTGTTCTTGGCAGCGAGTATCAGCTTGATAGAGATTATGTTCTCGACGTCCTCAAAATGGCAAGAATCACAACTCTGAACAGAGCGAGGAGGAGTATGGATGAGGTTAGCAGGAGAAAGGACGATCCAATGGTTTCCCAGATGATCTATCCGCTGATGCAGGCCCTGGACATCGCCCATCTTGGCGTTGACCTAGCAGTGGGAGGGATAGACC
>DAINRD010000130.1:0-570 GCA_036742095.1 Archaeoglobus sp.
GGATAAGGTGGATCTGGTCGGGCACTCAATGGGGACGTTTTTCCTGGTCAGATACGTCAACTCCTCTCCTGAGAGGGCTGCGAAGGTTGCGCACCTAATTCTCCTTGACGGTGTCTGGGGGATTGAGGCTCCCGAAGGGATTCCGACGCTTGCAGTGTTCGGAAATCCGAAAGCCCTGCCGGCTCTCGGACTTCCGGAGGAGAAGGTGGTTTACAACGCAACCAACGTTTACTTCAACAACATGACGCACGTTCAGCTCTGCACTTCTCCGGAAACTTTTGCGGTGATGTTTGAGTTCATAAACGGCTACAAGCCAGCAACAACCGACATAGTGCCGCAGGATGGAGATTACGTGAAGGTTAAGGGGAAGTTTCTGGCCTTTGCGACCAATGGTGACGTTTCGGGATGGCTGTCGATCTATCCGATAGACGAGAACGGCAGGAGGCTGACAAGGTGGCCGGTCAAGTTCCTGAGGGTGGAGGGAGATTTTGAAGTCAGGCTCAAGAAGGGACAGCTTTACGAGTTCCAGTTCCGTAAGGACTTCAGCCCCACTATCTACCACTACTACCG
>DAINRD010000130.1:580-4961 GCA_036742095.1 Archaeoglobus sp.
AGCTTTTGATACTGCGCGAAAGAATCTCCCCGGCAGCCAGGGAGACATCGGGACTGCTTCTGATGAGATACAAGGAGATGATAGGCGAGTTTGACGAGGAGATTGGCGGTGTTGACGAGGTTTACGTGAATGGTGTCAACGTCTGCACGGAGAAAATCTGTCCGATTGAGAAGGCTGTCAACGGGCTATGGGTTTTCGACAGGGGGGCTGATGGAAAGAGCGATCTTGACAGGGAGGTTGTGAGGTTCTCCATAATGCCCTTCATGAGCGCTGCCGACCTTGTTGTCCCTGCTGAGGGAACGATAAGCATAGCTGTGAAGTCGAGAACCGGTGGGGAGGAAAGCTTCGTCGTCCCGGCATGGTCTGCGGACAGGCACTCGATTATCGTGCAGTTTTCGGATTACATTTAATTCTTTATATTTTTCTAAAGTTAACAATGTCTTCCCATACCACTACAAATTTTCTTCTTCGGCTTTTTTGAGGACTTCCTCATCTGAGGCAGGGAGCTTCCAGGGGAAAAGGAACTGAAGAAGGCTTAGGACCTACCAGCCGCAATAAAAAGCGTTGCAAGAACTCTGAAAAGGCTCAGGACAGCTACAACCCAGAACATCCAGTAAATCCAAACTGCACTGAGAGCGGAAAGCAGGCAGAAAATCATGATCAGAAATATCCTCTCATCCCTTTTTCCCGGAAGGTAATTCATCAGGTGGATTTTGCCGTAAATGCTCTCACCAAATTCAGCCTTATATTTCTCCGTAGAATAGCTAACCATCACACTGCCAAAAATGGCAAACAGAGCAATCTGAAGAGTTTCTGGATGCAGGAAAGCGATTGTGGCAAGGAAGAGAAAGTCAACGAATCTGTCAAGAAAGGAATCCACGTAACCTCCCTTTCTTGACGTCATCAATGACGCTCTCGCAATTTCCCCGTCACAACCGTCAAGAATTGAGGAAAGCTGATAAATTAATCCTGCAGCTGGGATGGAGATTAATGTGGTGAGAGATGCAAGAATTCCAAAAAAGAAGGAAATTAAAGTCATGTGGGTTGGAGTGAGATGATTCACCAAAAGTGAGGAAACTCTGGTGGATATCTTTCTGTTTAAATTCCTCGAAACAAAACCATCTCCAGAATCCTTCACTGCAGAGTAAATAAGCGCCCTGTTAGCCCTCATGACGTCATCCTTTGTGTCAACATCCATCCAGAGCTCTCCATCTACAAAGGTAACTGGCAATTCGGCAACTTTGACAATCTCACTAAGTGAAATATCCTCTCTGTCGATGAGTTTCTCTGCAGCATTGAAAATATCCGGGGTTAAGACGAAAAATCCAGTGTCAATGCAGTTGTAACTCTCAAGCTCCTTTCCAATCTCCACAACCCTGCCATTCACCGCCTTAACCTTTGTCGCCTCCTTCACATCAACGAACCTCGGCTTCCTGTCCGCAATTAGGCCTTTGCCCTGAACAGCTTTTTTAATGAAATCCTCACCGTAAACGTGGTCACCCATGGTGAGAACGAACTTGCCATCAACAAACTCCCTTGCAACAAGCAGAGAGTACCCGTTGCCCCTCTCAGGATGCTCGTGCTTCACAATTCTGTACCTGAACCCTTTGTCTCTCAGAAACCCATCCATTTCGCTGGCGTATAGGCTCGCAACAATAATGAACTCTGAAACGTAGGGGGAGAGAAGTTTCATCGTCCTCAGAATAATCTCGCAGCCACCAACTTTAATGAGGGGTTTTGGCACACCACCAAGCCTTGAACCCAATCCAGCGGCAAGTATTATCGCTTTCACTGTTTTATCTACTTACTGCAAAGATTTTTAAGTATTCTCCGTCAAGGTTTATCATGGGAGCAGACATTGGCGACCTTCTCGAAAGAGAGGAGGTGGAGCTTGAGTACTTTTCAGGCAGGAAAATTGCCATTGACGCTTTCAACACTCTTTACCAGTTCATATCGATAATAAGACAGCCGGATGGCACCCCTCTGAAGGATTCTCAAGGTAGAATAACCTCTCACCTTTCAGGAATTCTTTACAGAATGTCCAATATGGTCGAAATCGGGATAAGGCCTGTGTTCGTTTATGATGGTGAGCCTCCTGTTTTCAAAAAGGCCGAGATTGAGGAAAGGAAAAAGAGAAGGGTAGAGGCGGAGGAGAAGTGGATTGCTGCCTTGCAGGCGGGGGAGAGAGATGCGAAAAAGTACGCACAGGCTGCAGGAAGGGTAGATGATTACATCGTCGAAAGCTCCAAAAGACTTCTCGATTATATGGGCATTCCTTTTGTTGATGCCCCATCAGAGGGGGAGGCTCAGGCGGCATACATGGCAGCAAAGGGGGATGTGGACTTTACTGGCAGTCAGGACTACGACTCGCTCCTCTTCGGCAGCCCCAGACTTGCCCGAAATCTGGCCGTTACTGGCAAAAGAAAGCTCCCCGGCAAGAATGTTTACGTTGACGTCAAACCCGAAATTGTATCTTTGGCAGATAACCTCAAAAAGCTTGGCCTTACGAGGGAGCAGCTTATTGATATAGCAATTCTTGTAGGGACTGATTACAATGAGGGGATAAAGGGAGTGGGGGTAAAGAAGGCTTTGAATTACATAAAAACCTACGGCGACATTTTCAAAGCTCTCAAGGCCATTAAGGCGAGCATAGAGAATGTTGAGGAAATAAGGGAGTTTTACCTAAATCCTCCCGTTACAGATGACTACAGGGTTGAGTTTCGTGAGCCGGAGATGGACAGGGCCATTGAATTTCTCTGTGAAGAGCACGATTTCAGCAGAGAAAGAGTTGAAAAGGCTCTGGAGAAGCTGAAAAGCCTGAAATCTGCACAGTCAACACTTGAGAGGTGGTTTTAGTGCATGAGAAGGAAGTTGACTTCAAGGTTGCCGTCGTGACTGTTTCAACATCAAGACACAGAGCCCACGGGAATGTTAGAGGAGTGGAGAATGTTCCTGAATCGGACGGTTCAGGAAGGTTAATTATTGAAAGCTTTGGTGACAGGGTGGTGGAGTATCTTCTCGTTCCAGATGACGTCATTGAGATACAGAAGGCAGTTCTTCACTCCCTCAGCAAGGCGGACGTTTGTATCGTGAGCGGTGGAACAGGCTTAAATCCAAGAGACGTGACAGTTGAGGCTGTAGAACCGCTTTTCACCAAAAAAATAGAGGGTTTTGGGGAGATTTTCAGAATGCTCAGCTATTATGAGGTGGGTTACTCCGCCATTCTATCAAGAGCCACTGCAGGACTGATTGATGACAAAGTTGTTTTCTGTGTCCCGGGATCAACAAAAGCTGTAAAGCTGGCAGTTGAAATAATAAAGGGCTCCTTGAGGCACATTCTGAGTCACGCAAAGGGTCTGGCCTGACTACTTGAGGAAGAATATGCCCTTCCTTTTCGTCAACCTTCTTGAGCCGCAAAAGGGGCAGTAAAGGTTTGGGATGTGCAGGGGCCCTGAGTAGCTTGTTGTCCTTCTAATTTTGATGTCAAATTCTGAACCGCATCTGGCACAGTAGATGTCATTCAGCTCAGCCATGCATGCTTTTTGACGATAGGGGATTTATTTCTTTCTGAGGACAATGTAAATTCCCAATATTACAGCAATGGAGCCAATCAACGTTCTCAGTGTAAGCTCTTCCCCCAGCAAAAGGTATCCGGCAAGGATTGAAACTACAGGAATGGCGAGAAGCAACACCGAAGCTCTCGAAGCCTCTTCCTTCTCCAGAATGTAGTACCAACCGAGATAACCGAAAAAGGTTGAGAAGACTCCGAGAAAGACAACAGACCCAATTAGGAGGGGGTCATTGTGGTTAGCTAATGCCCCAACTGACTCAGGAAGAAAAACGTAAAGAGGTATTGAACCGAGAACCATTGCATAGCTTGTAAGAGTTATCGGGTCGTACCTTGAGAGCAGACTTTTTCCAAAGGTCGTGTAGATTGCTGCAGCTATTGTGCTGACCATCACAAGAGATATGCCGAGAATGTTGGTATAAGAGGGCTCTGAAATCACAACCACACCTGAGAAAGCAATTAAAGTCCCAACAACCTTTGCCGCCGTTATCTTCTCCTTTAGGACAATTGAGGATAGAGCAAGAACGAAAATGGGGGCAAGAGAGATTATGACGCTGGCAACGCCTGATGAGACGTAAATTTCACCTGCATTTAAAAAAACATGGTAGATGGACACACCAAAAATTCCCAGTACAAAGACCTTGGGTATATCTATTCTGGAAATTCTCCTCCCTGAAAGAATCAATACGGCAAAGAGGATTGTTGCTATTCCAAATCTCAGTGAGGCTATTGCGACGGGTGATATAATCTGTACCGAATATTTTATTGCCGTGAAGGCTAATCCCCAGAAGAGAACCGTAAGAAAAAGAACGA
>DAINRD010000131.1:0-4944 GCA_036742095.1 Archaeoglobus sp.
CGTTTCCGATGAGATACGGACGATTAAACTCCCAAACGAAGAGGGTATTGGAGGTATACTGAAAAGAATATCAAAAGAAGCAAATTTGATTGAAGAAAAGGTTGTTGTAAGCACTTCGTGGCCTTTAAACCTCATTATATCCAGATTTAATGAATCCAGAACCCTCAGCCTCGTCGTTCCGGGCCCCGGATTGAACTACTCCGATTTTGGCTGGGTTGTGAAGGGCTACGTTAATCACAGAGGAGACGTGGTTGAGGACATTGACGAGTACGAGATCGCGTCAATTTTCAGGGAAAACTCCTATGATAACGTTGCCATATCTTCAAAGTTCTCTGTCAGAAACTGCTATATTGAGGACAGGATTCTTGAAATTGCCAGAAACTACGTCGAAGACTACAGAATTGCTCTAAGCCACTTTGCAGGAGGGATGAATTTTCCCGCCAGAATACACACGACAGTAATCAATGCCAAAATTAAGGAGACTGTTCACAAGCTTACAGAGCTGATAAAGGCCTATGCGGGAGATTTTTACTACTTCAAGGGGGATGGAGGTATAGTTCCCTATCAGATTGTTCTGGAAAATCCTTCCGAGCTTTTCAACTCTTCTCCTGCCGCGGTTGCACTGGGGGCGAGGTACCTGACTGGTGAGGAAAATGCCCTGGTTATCGACATAGGTGGGACATCAACGGATTTCGTGGAAATCGTCAACGGAATGCCGAAAATAGTTGAGGGGATAGACCTTGCAGGCAGGAGGACGCTTATAAGGTGTGTTGACTCCATAAGCATACCCTTTGGTGGAGACTCGGTTGTTGAGAACAACAAGCTAATACCCGTTTCTGCCAAACCCATCGCCTTTGGTGGGGAGAAATTCACCCTTACTGATGCTCTAAACTGTGCGGGATATGAGATTGGTGAGTACAGTGCATCAAGAAAACACGAATGTGATGTGGAGAGTGTTTTGGAGCAGTTTGTGTCTCTTGCTGCAAAGACGGTTGAGGAAATTGGTTGTGAGAAAATCATAGGTACGGGATACCTCGCCCCCTACCTGATTCCGGAAGTCGCCAAGAGGGTTAAGGTGGACTACATTATTCCTGACCACTATGAATCGGCCAACGCCGTTGGTGTGGCGGTTTCGAGGGTGAGCCTCACACTGTACGCACGCATTGACACCGAAAAAGGATTTGCAGCTTATAACGGTCAGGTTGAGGAGTGCCCGTTCAAAGTTGGTGGCCTACCATCCGATGAGCAAATTCTTGAGGTGGTGACGGAGAAAATAGTGGAGATAGCAAGAAAGTTCGGTGCAACTGAGGATGAGCTGGGGAGGGTCAGGAAAGTCTACTTCCACTCCTTCACAGTCGTGAGGGGAGGGATGAAGAGGGGTATCATTGCCGATGTGGTTGTGCAGATAGAGCCGGGGATAAAGGAGGTTTATGGAAGATTTTAAACCCTTTTTTGACGCAATTGAGGACCTTAAGGAGAAATCGAGAAAGGGATGGGTTATAATTGTTGAGGGAAAGAAGGACGTGGACTCTCTCAGAATGCTTGGGGTTGTGGGAGAAATAATAACCTTCAGCGGATTTGCCACAACTGCCGATGCTGTTGGAAATAGAGACGTAATAATTCTGACTGATTACGATACGAAAGGATTGGAAATTGAGAGAGGTTTGGTCAAAGCCCTTCAAACTTACGGTAAAACGCCTGATACGGAAATAAAAAGGAGAATATTCTGCAATGTCAGAAAGGAGATATCGAGGGTTGAGGAGATTCACTCATTTTTTGAAAAGCTTAGGGCAGAAAGCAATCGTTTGCCAAAATAGTAACCCATTTATTTATAGCAACCCTCTCCTCTACATGAAAGTCGTTGTCATTGGTGGTGGTGCTGCTGGTTTAAAAGCCGCTTCGAGAATAAGGAGAAAAGACCCTGAAGCGGAGATTACCGTTGTGGAGAAGGGAAAGTACGTTTCTCTTGGAAGATGTGGTCTGCCCTACTATGTTGGAGGAATTGTGCACGAAATTGACAACCTGAGGGAAACAACCTACGGTGCAGTAAGGGATGAGGAGTATTTCAGGAGGCTTAAGAACATCAATGTTCTAACTGAAACCGAAGCGGTTGAGATTGACAGGGAGAGGAAGTCTGTTAAGATTGTTAAAAATGGGAGCGGGGATGAGCTGAACTACGATTATCTCGTAATAGCTACCGGTGCAAGGCCTGTCAGACCACCAATTGAGGGTATTGATGCAGAGGGAGTTGTTACGCTGTCGAGTGCTGAGGATGCGGAGAAAATCATCGAGCTGTGGGAAGAGGGGGCAGAGAAGGCTGTCGTCATCGGTGCAGGATTTATAGGCCTTGAATCGGCAGAAGCTCTGAAGAATCTCGACATGGAGGTAACTGTAATTGAAATGATGGAGTGGGTTGCCCCCACAATTCTCGACAGGGAAATGGCAATGCTTGTCGAGAGTCACCTGAGGGAAAAGGAGGTAAATGTTCTGACGTCAACAAGGGTTGAGAAGATCGTAACAGAAGGAGAGAGAGTTTCAGCTGTAATTGCCAATGGTAGGGAGATTCCTGCAGACCTCGTCCTTCTTGCCACTGGAATCAAGCCCAACGTTGAGCTGGCAGCCAGCTGTGGGTTGAAAATTGGAGAGAGTGGCGGGATATGGGTAAATGAGTACATGCAAACCAGTGACAGGAGCATTTACGCAGGGGGAGACTGTGTTGAAACAACCTGTATTCTCACAGGAAAGAAAATCATTGCTCCCTTTGGAGACGTGGCCAACAAGCAGGGAAGGGTGATTGGAGAGAATATTACAGGTGGCAAAGCCGTTTTCCCAGGAATCATCACCACGGCAATATTCAAAGTATTTGACTTTACAGCAGCAACAACAGGTGTAAACGAAGCAACGGCAAAAGAAACGGGGATGGATTATCTCACGGTTCTCGCTCCTTCCCCAGACAGAGCTCACTACTATCCCCAAACCAACTATATAAGATTGAAGCTGATCGTGGAGAAGGGAAGCTGGAAGGTTGTAGGAGCACAGGCAGTTGGTATGGGTGAGGTGGCGAAAAGAATTGACGTCCTGAGCACGGCTATACAGGCTGGAATGACCATTGACCAGCTTTCAAACCTTGACCTTGCCTACGCTCCTCCTTACTCTCCAGCCCTCGACCCGGTGATAACTGCGGCCAGTGTGGCAATGAACAAGAGGGATGGGCTGTTTGAGGGAGTCAGCTACTTTGAGCTTAAAAGGAAGCTCGAAAGCGAGGACATCGTAATTCTTGACGTCAGGAGTGACGAGGAGTTCAAGCAAAGAAAGATTGAATCCGACAAGGTTATAAACATCCCCATCCTTGAGTTGAGAGAGAGAATTGAGGAGATTCCAAAAAACAAGGAGATTGTGGTGGTCTGTGCAGTAGGTCTGAGAAGCTTCGAAGCTACGAGAATACTCAAGGGTTACGGCTATGAAAATGTGAAACTGCTGGAAGGAGGTATGGCCTTCTGGTTCGACTGAATTTTTCTTCTCATTTCTTTTCATGTCGAGCAATTAGAATAAGCGTTTTAAACGTCAACTTCAACAATCCTTATGGAAAAACTCAGACACCTGGTGGAGCACTGGATAGAACACAGTAAAGAGCACAGAGAGAAATACGAAGAGTGGGCAGAAAGAATTGCTGAATCCAATCCTGATGTGGCTTTAAAGTTGAAAGAGGCCTCTGAAAAATATCTTGAAGCAGAGAAAATCCTTGAGGAGGCGTTAAAGCTGCTGGGGTGATTGAATGTTTGACGTAAAGGTTGAATCAGAGGATGGAGTTTGCAAAATCAGACTTTACCCGACAGACCCTGAATTTACGATAGGTGGGTACGGGAGGGAGGACATTCTTGTTTTTAAAGGTGCACCCGTCAGCCTCTCGGCCATTCAGAAAATGCTCGAAAGGGAATTTGGGCTGGCGATGATAAATTTCAAGAGGAACTCCATTGAGATCGAAATGCAGCGCACAGACTGTAAGCTCGTTATCGACGATGTAGCCTCTGCCATAAAAGAGATGATGGAAAATGCAGCAAAAGATCTCGACGAAATTGAGGATGCAATCAGAGAATCCATTAAAAAATACATGAGGAGAACAGGCGGAAGAAATGGAGATTGACTTTTCTTGATTTTATTCTCCTGCAAAATACACAAATCGAAAATTTTTTAAGATAGATTTTAACAATAAATCAATATATCTATTTGAGGTGATAAAATGGAAGAGTTCAGGATGTTATGGCGTGAAGCCTATGAAGATTCAGAAAAATTCTGGAACAAGAAGGCTGAGGAGGCCATGGACGACATATACTGGTTTGAGCCATGGAAGAAGGTTTTTGAGTGGGAATATCCAAAGTTCAGGTGGTTTGAGGGAGGAAAGACAAACATCTGCTACAACTGCCTTGACTACAAGGTTAAGAGATACAGTTCAAAACCTGCCTACATCTACGAAAATCCCGAGCTGGATTTGAGCTTCGCAATCACATACGGACAGCTTTTCAGTATGGTTAAGAAGTATGCGGCCTCTCTGAGAGGTGCAGGGTTGAGCAAGGGAGACAGAATTCTTCTTTATCTGCCGAACTCAATAGAAGCTGCAGCAATGCTCCTGGCAGCAGCGAGAATTGGAGTTATTTCGGTCACAGTCTTCGCTGGTTTCTCTCCAAAGGCTGTTGCCGACAGAATCGAGCTGACGACCCCGAAGCTCATCTTCACGCAGGACTTCTCGTCGAGGAGAGGAAAGCTTGTGAAGCTGAAGGAAAACGTTGACGAAGCACTGAGCTACGTGCCTGAAGAGGTAAAAGACAACGTCAGAATGGCGGTCGTGAAGAGAGCAATGCCAGAAGAAGAGATCGAGCTGAGAGAAGGACGGGATTTCACCTTGAAGGAATTCCTGAACCTGAGGAAGGGAGAAAACCATGAGTA
>DAINRD010000132.1:0-4934 GCA_036742095.1 Archaeoglobus sp.
AGCCGAGGTTGTCCAGCTTGGTTGCATCGTAGGGCTTCCATCCGGTGGCAACCACTATGGATGAAACGTTGAAAGTCACCTCTTTCTCTTTTTCATTCAAATCGATGGCGTTGTACTTGCATGCCGCAACACACTCTCCACACTTGTCGCAGTACCTGTCGTCAATATAGTACTGGAAGGGCATCGCCATGAGGTATGGCAAATCGATGGCCTTCTTCTTTTTCAGGCCAAAGTTGAAGTCGTCTGGAGCTTCCACAGGACAGACCTCTCTGCAAGCTCCGCAAGCTGTACAGTTGTCGTTTACGTATCTTGGCTTTATTTTCACCTTAACTGTGAAATTCCCCACATCTCCGCTGATTTCCTGAACTTCAGCGTTGGTGAAGTACTTCAGCCTGGGGTTGTTTTTCATTCTCTTGTAGAGAATTTCAAGCCCACAGAACGGTGGACATAGCTTGGGGAAGTACTTGTTCAGCTGAGATACCCTCCCTCCAAGGTAAGGGTTCTTTTCCACAAGAATCACATTATATCCTGTTTCGGCAGCTTCGATGGCAGCAGTCAATCCGGAAATTCCGCCTCCTATAACAAGTATTTCGCCGGCCATAGCTAACACCTGATTGCCTGTTTCAACCTCAGGCTTGGAAGGAAGTTAATAAATGTATCGAAATTAAGCCTTATTCGAAATTTAGAATTTTTAGAACGCAAAGATTTTTAAGATTAATTGTTTATTTAATTTGTTGAAGGCGAGGGTTCTTGGTTGGTTAGATGGTGTCGGGAGTAAAACCTTTGAGATGAATTTCGAGGTTGAACCACAGAGTTATCAAATATCTCCTGTGAATCAGCTGAAAGCCATCGTAGCTGATGAGGAACTGACTGTCTCAAAAGGAGAAGTTTCAGTAATCAGAATAAAAACCATCGAGACCCCCGAGAATACCATTGTCTCACCTTTAATTGGAGTTTCCCACGCCAATGGTTTTGTCACCGACGTAATTGAATGTGGATTCCCAAGCAAAGTGGAGGATGAGAAATGCATAGACCACGCCATTTTCGTTCCGACAGAGACGGGAGAAGTGAAGGAGGGAGACCTGCTTGGAATTTTAAAGGTGAATTTCGTCAGAACAGGACTTCTTTCAAGAATATTGCCCTTTAAAAAGAAAATTGAGGTGGGAACAGAAACCGTTACGGCCAATCTTACCTGGAGAGAAGATGGTATATTTTACAGGGAAGGTGTTAAAGCCAGTTTTAGCGGGTACATGGAGAGTAGAACATGCGTGTTAAAGCCAGTGATTGCGGATGAGAGGGTTAAGGTTAAAGAGGGGAGCATTTTCCAAGTGAAAATTAGAGATTTCAGGGTTAGTGCAGGGAGTGTTGTTGCGCCTTGCAGCTTAAATGCAAACGCCTATGTCTCCCTCATCAATGTTTTTGGTGTTGGAAAAACGAGGAGGTTTGAAGAAGAAAGAGATTACAGTTCTGCAGTAGTTGCCGGATTCGAGGATGGTGTTGTTGAGAAAGGCGATCTTTTAGGGGTGGTATGTCTCGTTGGTGGAGGTGATGAAGGGGAGGAGGAAGTTCAGATATCCCGGAGGTCTGGAAGGGGCGTGATCAAGAGCCTCCAGAAGTTTAGGTCGTCCTTCTTGAAAATGCGAATGCTGAGTGAATGGAGAGTTTTGGTTGCGAATGAGAGCAGAAAGGTGAGAAGGGGCAAAGTTGAGGTCATTGAGATTAAGCCTGTCAAGGTGCCTGAATCAACGATTGTTAACCCCTTGGGCATCATGAGGCACGCCTTTGGAACGTCTCTGGGCGGTTTTGTGGAGGATTATGATTTGACTAAACAAAAGTCCGTTGATAGAGTGCTGTTTCTTCCAGTAATGGATGGCGAAATTAAAAGTGGACAGATTCTTGGGGTTTTTAACCTGCTTCGATTCGAAGGGAAAGTTTAACTTTCGCACAAAATACCTCAATAATGTGAAGATTTACCTTGGTGGAGAGGCAGAGGTAAGGATTTACGAAGACAGAGTTGAGAAAAGAAGAATTCCAAAGAGATACAGAGTTGAAGAGCTTGACAGGGAATTGAGGCAAAGAAGAACAAAAATAGAGGCGAAGATAATCTCTGCTGCGAGAAGAGCTGGAGTGCCAACCCCAATAGTTCTGGATATTGAGGGAGACACAATAGTCATGGAGAGAATTCACGGAGAGCCGGTCAAGCATGTAATGGATGAGAGGCTAAGCAGAAGAATTGGAAAGTATGTGGCAAAACTGCACAAGGCAGGGATAATCCATGGCGACATAACCCCTATGAACTTAATTTTGAGTGGAGAGAAAATTTATTTCGTGGACTTCGGACTTGCCTTTTTCGACAACAAGGTGGAGCCCATGGGAGTGGACGTGCATGTGTACTTTGAATCGCTGAAGGCAAGCTTTGAGAACTGGGAGAGACTGAGAGACGCATTCATTGAAGGTTATTTGGCAGAGGGAGGGAGCGAGGAGGTAATAGCGAGAGCGAAGGAGATTGAGGAGAGGGGAAGATACGTCGAGAGAGTGAGCATGGGCTGAGTTAAGGTTGGAATCTTTCCAGCCTTCCCCCTTCCTCAATTCGGAGAATTTTTCCCTCTACAAGAGCTTCGGCAATTTTTCTCCTTGCAGACTTGACGAATCTCCACACAGTTGCCTTTGAAACTCCCATTTTCTCTGCAGCCTCATCAAAATTGAGGTTTTCATAGTCAACCAACCTTACGGCTTCGAACTCTGCAAAATTGAGTGTAACAACATCTTCACAAAATTCTTGATCAGGTTTGAAAACCTTAACTTGTGGAATATAGCTGATGTATACCTCTCTCAGCCTTCTTCCCCTACATCTTCCTTTTCTCCACCTGAACACAAATTGAAACATGTCGCAAAATTTAAATAGTTTGCTAATGAAACATATTTCAAAAAGAGGTGACAGCGATGTGGATGAGAGGTGGAGGGGGAAGAGGAAGAGGGTGGAAGAGGATGAGGCATTCCAGCGGAAGGCCGTTTTGGGAGAGATGTTGTAGGGAGGAAAGGCTCAGGATGGTAGAGAAGCTTAAAGATGAGCTTGAGGCAGAACTTGAAGAAATCAAGAGAAAGATTGAGAGGTTGAGAAGATGAAGGTTGCATTGCCGGTGATAGAGCAAAAGGGAAAGGGCTACTGGGTCTCTCCACACTTCGGGAAGGCAAGGAAGTTCTACATTTTTGACACAGAGAGTGGGGAAGCCAAAATCGTTGATTTGCCTGAAGTTGAGATGGGTAGAGGAAGACTTATTGCAGAGACGCTAAAAAGGGAGGGAGTGGAGTTTGTATTTTGCAGAGAAATTGGTGAAGGAGCAAAGGAAAAGCTCGAAGAGGTTGGAATAGAAGTAAGGAGCACTGGGATGTCGAGGGTCGAGGAGGTTGTTGAAGCATTCACTGAATAATGAACTCCGAGAAATTTTTTATTACCCATTGCCAACACATTTTATGCCAGTGCTGATTGTTTACGGCCCCAAGCTGGATGTGGATAAAAAGAGGGAGTTTGTTGAAAAGCTGACGTCGGTAGCGGCAGAGACTTACGGAATGGACAGGAACACGATAACAATTCTGATTCACGAACCTCCAGCCGAGAACGTTGGGGTTGGTGGAAAGCTCATCGCAGACAGAGAGCGAGAATGAACACCTTTGGCCATTTTTTGAGGGTCACAACTTGGGGAGAGAGCCATGGCAGGGCAGTGGGCTGCGTCATTGACGGCTTTCCTTCGGGTTTAGAGGTTGACGAGGAATTCATTCAGAAGGAGATGGAGAGGAGGAGACCGGGGAAAAAGTACACAACGCAGAGAAAGGAAGTTGACAGAGTCGAGATCCTTTCAGGGGTTTTTGAGGGATTGACGACGGGCACGCCCATATCGATGATTGTGTGGAATGTGGATGTTGATTCCAGTGCTTACGAAAGCCTCAAGACGGTTTTCAGGCCGGGGCATGCTGATTACACCTACTGGGCCAAGTTTGGCGTTAGGGACTGGAGGGGTGGTGGAAGAGCATCAGCAAGGGAAACGGTAGCGAGAGTTGCTGCTGGGGCGATGGCAAAGCTGCTGCTGAAAAAATACGGCGTTAAAGTGATGGGCTATGCCAAGGAGATTGCAGGAGTGAAGTGCAGGGTTGATGATGCTGAAAAAGCCTTTGAGAGGGCTGAAAAAAGTTCTCTGAGGATGCCGGACGAGAGAGCAGAGAAGGAAGCGGAGCAAAGGCTGAAGCAGGCGATGAGCGAGGGAGACAGTGTGGGTGGGGTGGTGGAGGTCGTTGCAAAAAACGTCCCTGCCGGTTTAGGTGAGCCAGTTTTTGGCAAACTCGACGCCTATTTGGCTTACGCCGTTATGGGGATTCCGGCAGTGAAGGGTGTGGAAATCGGTGCAGGTTTTGAGGCTGCAAGAAAGAGGGGGAGCGAGAACAACGACCCTCTGGTGATAAGGGATGGTAAAATATCCTTCGAAACCAACAATGCTGGTGGGATTCTGGGAGGGATTTCGAACGGGGAGGATATAGTTCTGAGGGCAGCTATAAAGCCCACCCCCTCAATTTCAAAAGTACAGAGAACCTTAGATTACGAAAAAATGGAGGAAGTTGAGATAAGTGTGAAGGGCAGGCACGACCCCTGCATTGTGCCAAGGGCTGTGCCTGTGGTGGAGGCCATGGTGGCTTTGGTTATTGCAGACTGCATGCTGATGCAGGGTATGATTCCAAGAAGGCTGGTTTAGCCCTTGGCCACACCCAGAGGCCAAGAAGGCTGGTTTAGCCCTTGGCCACACCCAGAGGCCAAGAAGGCTGGTTTAGCCCTTGGCCACACCCAGAGGCCAAGAAGGCTGGTTTAGCCCTTGGCCACACCCAGAGGCCAAGAAGGCTGGTTTAGCCCTTGGCCACACCCAGAGGCCAAGAAGGCTGGTTTA
>DAINRD010000133.1:0-1190 GCA_036742095.1 Archaeoglobus sp.
CTGGGTTTTTTCCTCCTCGAAGTACCTCATTATACCCGCAGATGACATCAAAGGTGGTGTCTTCGCCTTGCCCTTCGGAGTCCTTGCCATGGTAAAAGTTTTGTGGGTGAATATTTAACTCTTCCCATGGAGGTTTACAGCGGTATCCTCGTCACTCATGAAGGCATCTTACACGGTGACCTGATTGTTGAGGAAGTGGTGTTTGAGGAAAGCAGAGTGGAGAAGGATGATTTTGTGATTTCCAAAACTTTCTTCAACGCCCACACCCATCTGGGCGATGCTGCTTTAAGAGAGGCACCCAGAATTGAGCTTGAAAAACTCGTTGGTCCTGACGGCTACAAGCACCGCATGCTTTCTGAAACCGACTCTGGAGTGTTGAGGCAGCACGCCATTGCTGAAGTGGAGAGGTGCAGGAGGGAGGGTACATCTCACTTCCTCGATTTCAGGGAGGGTGGAAAGGCCGGGCTTCAGGTGGTGCAGGGAATCGAGGGTGTTCTGCCCCTTGCCAGACCGGCAAGCGTTGAGGAGGCTGAAGAAGTTCAGGCTTTCGGCTTCGCCTACAGCAGTGCCCGTGACCACGATTTGAGGCTTATTGAGGAGGTTAGAGAGATTGCAAGGCGGAGGAGGATGCTGTTCGCAATACACGCGGGGGAGAGGGACTGCGAGGACGTCGATGCTGCCTTGGCCCTTGAACCGAACTTTGTTGTGCACATGAACTGCTGTCCCGAAAAAATAAGGGAATTTGTTGAGGCTGAAATCCCCATCGTGAGCTGCATTCGCAGCAACGCCTTCTTTGGCCTTCTGAACAGAAAAAGCTACGAATTGCTGAGCGAATACGAAAAATGGTTGATTGGGACGGACAACGCAATGATTTCCACAGCATCAGTGCTGGACGAAATGCACTTTACTGCCTATCTGTTTGGCAATGAAAAGGCGATTTTCAGGGCTGCAACAGCTGGCTACGATGTTTTTGGTTTCAAACACGGCTACATAGTTTTCAACCGAAAATACAGCTTCAGAAAGACGTCTGATCCGCTTTTAACTCTGGTGAGAAGAGCAGGGGTTAAGGACATTGAGAGTATTGTGCTGCCTGATTGGCGCTCATAACAATTTCGACCTAACATCGTCACTCAGCTTGACAACTTTTTGCATCCCGTCGCGGTATCGCACTATTATGTTTTTCGATTCAA
>DAINRD010000133.1:1200-3081 GCA_036742095.1 Archaeoglobus sp.
GGCTTAAAAGGCACTCAATTACCTTTCTCTCGTTTAGATCAAACAGATTCAAAAAATCCTCTTCTGCAGTTTCCTGCTGAGTAGGGTTTGTCACTCTGTATACAATATAAACTGCTACAAGCAGAAGACCTACAGTGTAATTCAGCAACAGCCCAACTAAGACCACTATTGACCAGAAATAGGGATTTTTACCTTTTCTTCTTGCATCAAAGTAGATTAGAATTGGTGGAACGCACAACGCAGGAATCCAGACGATAAGCTCGGTCATACCTAGTATCATAACTATCACCCCCTCTTGGTCGCGATGTATACACTAACATAAGCCGTTATTGCTGCTAAAGGCAAGTACAATGCTAAAATTTCCATAGATTCAGACGAAATACTTCCAAAAATTAATTTTGCAGTAATAAAACCTGCTATCACAGAGGCTACAATTGAGGGGAGCATATATAAAACAAATTGTATATATACATAATTTAATTCAATTTTAATTTTTCTAATGTTTGATGTAAAAAGATTGGATTCTGCAGCCACCACCACCATCGCAGCAAAGATCCCTGAGAATTTGGAGATTATGAAAAATGGGTTACTTTTTAATTTGCTAACATGAAGCTTCAAATCTTTTATTTTTTCGCTTCTATAATATGAGTCTACTGTTAAAGATCGAACCTTACTCAGGTATTCATCGCTTTTGTTATCCTTTATTTTTACGTATACCTCTCCAAAAAGAGCATTCATGGGAAGTCTACTTGCATAGTATTCTTTAAACTCTTCGGGATACTCCAAAGCTACATCTACATGTATATTAGATGGAAATTTAACCACTCCACTGACTGGCAACGTAATACTCTGATTGCTAAATATCGGGCGAATGACAACAGTATCCCCAATTTTCAGTCCAAGTCTGTTTGCCAAATCCTCCGAAATCAGTATGCCATTATTATTTATCCTCTCCTTTATATGTAACGGGTTGTAGTTCGTCATATTGAGTTTAGAAATTTCGCTGATTAAAGCCCCCACCACACGCTCGTTGTTTAGCCACAGGTCTGTTATCAGTACGAATGCAGCATCATCCACGTAGCTTTCATTAGAAATTTCATCTAAAAGAGTTTTGTTTATCAAGGCTGTTACCTTTACGTCGTAATCTGAATTAACAAGAGAAGAGACCTTTTCTCGAAATGAGAGTGTGTAAGCTTCGTTGTAGTATATGGATGCCGAAATCACCAGCGACAGTAGGAGTGTGATTAGTATTATCCTTTTCTTGTTGTTTTTTAATTTAAAAATAAAAAATAATTTATTCATTTTTGTCAACTCCTTACTCTACATAGAGGTAGGCCGTTGCAAAGTAACCCCAAAGCGTCCCACCGTGTTCGGGGTCCGCTCCGGCTTTGGCAACGTATGTACCAGTATTATACGCGTAAGTTTCCACTTTTGCCCAGTATTTGTATGGTTCTATGAAATTCCAACCGCTCTGGACGATCTCCCACGCCCCACCTTTTATGACTTGGCAATCGGCGTGGTAAAATATTTCGGGAGTACTTGGTAAATTCGTCGCCACCAACCTAGGCTTTGCAAGTTTACCGTCGACTAACAGAGCAAAAAACCATTGGTATGCAGGAGATGGTGGAATCGGGCCATTGGAGACTTCGCCGTAAACAATAGTTTTTTGATACGGAGATATAGAGTATGGTTCGAAGCTGACCGAAGCTCCATAGACGGCCTTCGGTTCAATTCTTTCTTCGTCGCTCTGGGTTACGCTCTGAGCTCCAAGTGGTGTTGCAAACACAACCAACACCAACCACATCGCCACGGAAAGCACTACTACCTTCCTCAATGCCAACACCTCACACTTGATTTTACGTGAAAAAGGACTTTACCTTT
>DAINRD010000133.1:3091-4885 GCA_036742095.1 Archaeoglobus sp.
TTTTCTTGAAAAAGCTGAAAAACACCCCCAATCAAGAGTGAAAATGCTTCGTAACTACCTTAGTCTCCTGTAATTCTCGGCCCTTATCAACGCCTCATCCTTTAAACTCGAGGAAGGTAATCATCCCACCTGCGATTGTGCTCACTGCATCAGCCCAGTTTGACAGCATGAGCCTCTCAGGATTAACAAAGGCAAGCCCCGCTGCCGCAACGATAACAAGCACCGCAAGTTTGAATGCAACGAGCAGATCCTCTGCTCTTCCGCTCACAACTGCTCCGAGGGAGTTTAAAACTGCAAAGAGGATTAAAACGAGTGCGATAAGAAAGCTCTTCAAAACTGGAGTTCCAAGGGCGTTTGCGGCGTAGCTGCCAAAGGCGTAGGCGTAGAGAGCTATCATGACAACATAGCTAACAAGAAGGAGGATGTTCAACCCCCCGCAATCAAACCCGTTCCGTAGGCCTTGATCAGAAACTCTATCGTCCCGCCCTCGCTCGGAAACCTCAGGCTGAGCTTTGCGTAGGAGTAGGCGGTAAAAAGCGCAACAATTCCTGCAATGAGAAAGGCTGTAGGGGCAGAGCTCTTCGCAAGCTGCACGCTCAGGCCGAGGACGGCAAAAATTCCTCCCCCAATCATCCCGCCAATGCCGATGCTGACAGCGTCCCAGAAGCCAATTTTATTACGCATCATCCCAGATTCCAAAGGACTTAATGTTTTCCGATTTTAGGTATTAAATTCTTGATGAATTTAAAATAGGAAAATTTAAAAACTATGGCGTATGGGATAAGCCGATACGTAAGGATTTGAACTGTCTTAGCGATTCCACTCTCATAAACAAAAACCCGGTGATGTCTATGAAGAAGATGGAGATTGTGGCTGTAGTGATGCTGTCAATTTTGATATTGATTGGAGCTCTTGGGATACTGCAAATCCATACGCAACCAATAATGCCAGTAGAGCCCTTTGAGTCGGCAGATGGAATACCGTGGAGGATGCTTGTAGCCCTATACGTCTTCTTCGTCGTCTCAACCACCGGGCTGTGTATAGTTGCATCTTTGGGTGAAGTTTTTGGCTTCACCAAGCTTGAACCCATAGTCAAGGAAGGTCTGCTGATGGCCCTCGTAACAATTCTCGTAGGATTGATGACCATAGGTCTTGAAATTGAGCAGGTGATGAGGGGTTATTTTGCCCTCATAGGCCATGTGAACACTCTCAGCGTCATGTTCTGGATGATAATGTTCTACGTGCTTTATGTCGTGTTCCTTGTCGTGGAAATGTGGTTCTTCTTCTACGATGATTTGCTGAAGCAGAGAGAAGAGGGTGGGTTGAGAGGACTGGTTGCGAGAATTCTTACGATACCAAAAGCCCACGACACAAAGGATTTTGCAAGAGTGATAGGATTTGTGACAGTTTTCACAGCCATCGTTGCTCACAGCAACCTTGGAGCGCTATTTGGAGTTAACTACCTGCCATTCTGGCACGGCCCTCTCCTTCCAGTTTACTTCATTCTCTCAGCCATAGTTTCCGGGGCTGCACTTACAGTAATCGGTGCTTACCTTGCAGACTACTTCAGGGGGGTTAAAGTCGAAGGGGAGAGATACGAAGCCATACAGATGCTCAGAACGATTCTGGGTTTTGCAATTGTCGTTACAATATTCTTCACAGCCTGGAAGTTTGTGGTGAAAGCCTACCCCAACTCCACGCTGCTGTCAAGGGAGAGCGTGGTGCCCTTTATAAGCGGTGAGTTCGCAGCCTACTTCTGGGTTTTCGAGGTGCTGATTGGGCTGCTTATACCTT
>DAINRD010000134.1:0-1810 GCA_036742095.1 Archaeoglobus sp.
CGAGGAACGGTATCGTCATCAGCCAAGCTCCTTCAGATAAGCCATGATGTCGTTCAAATCCTCCTCGCTCATCTGCCACCTCGGCATGCACCAGTCGAGAATTTCGTTGTCATGCTCACCCTTTGTGATTGCAATTCTGATCTCCTCGTCACTCATTCCCTCTTCAGTTAAGGCGGAGTACCTTATGTCTGGAGCTTTTTCATTGCACATCATCGGCACGAACCCTCCTCTACCATCTCTGCCGTGGCAGTTCACGCAGCTTCCTCCATGCATCACCAGCCACTGGGGGCCGCCTGTAAAGGGGATTCTCTCGCCTATCTCGTTAATTCCCGTGAAGTAGATTTTCTCCCCATTTGAACTGAACTCAACAGGCCCCTGACAGCATCCGGGCGGGTAGTAGCGCTCGCCACCGTAGCCCATCATCCCTCCTCCATAGCCTCCATAGCCACCCATCATCCCTCCGTAACCCACGTAGCCCATCATGGGCATGTAGCCGTAGGGAGTCAGGAAGTTCAGCAGGAAAAACACCACCGCCAGCACTGCAACCACTGCCAAAATCAGCTCTGACTTTTCCATATTGTTAATTGTTAAAATTGTTAAAAAATTTTCCTCTCTGACCTTTACAGCAGCCTCATTAAAGCCGTAACCTGAAACAATCCAAAAATTGCTGTTGGAATTGCAACACAAACCATAGCCAGCTCGAGGTTCAGGAAGATGGTCGAGTAAACGTATCCATCGGGAAAGTGGCTTACGAGCGATCTGACGAGAATTTCAGGATTTGCCGCCAGCTCCTGAACGTCAATTTTCTGGATTGCTGCTCCTTCAACATACTTCAGAGATACCGGGATGGTAAAGGCAGAGCCGAGCAAAGACGGCAGAAAGCCGTAGCCTGAAAACTCGAAAGTCCTCCTGAACTCCCCTCTGCCGTCAAAGAAGGCTGAAAGACCGTGCATCACAGCAGCGATTATCAGCCACACAGCAAAGAAGGCGAGAATGTTGAAACAAGCTGTATATATGCTCCCGCTATGAAGAAAGATTGAAGGCTTTCAGGAACAGCTTGATAAAGCTTCAGCGTCACTCTGTACTGGTAGAGAGCTGCAAGAAGTGAAATTGCGAGAACAATTGACGCTGGTCTTTTAAGGTTGGTTTTTTGGCTGAGTAGGTCCTCGAAAAACTCGTCTGGATTCGTCTGGATTCGTAACCAATTTCATGTTTTCAAACCATGGCGTGCTATATTTAATCTTTGCTATTTGTGGTTAATCCGCAAAATTTAAATGTAGTAACATGCATCAATGAATTGCTACAACATGACGAGTGATTGAATGGAAACTGCAGTTAGGGATTGGAATGAGGAAGTCATGAAGTGGCTGGCTGTTGGGGTTTGTCTGGCGATGGTAGAGATGATTTTAAGCCCAAGTATTGGGCCGAATATAAGCTCTACACTTTAGCGTTAAAGGTCAAAACGAAACAACAAAAAGAGGTTTTGATGGGATTCGCCACTGCATGGGTAATTTTGAAGATTACATTGCTCCTTGGATTGGCTTTACAATTTTCAGGACACCTACTTCTGGAAAACGTCATACCCCAGATACTTGCGTATTTGGCGCGTTATCTACGTTAACAATTGTATATTATATAAAAATTTCCCAAAATTTATCTCCAAAAACCTAATTCTTTTAGCAGCTTTTGTATTTAGTTTAGGAGTGCTCTTTGGTATTTTTGATAGTTGGGTTCAAGCTTCTGTATGTGTACAAAAATATAAAGATAGTTTTACTTCTTTGTTAGGGATCCATAATATATTAATTGATAA
>DAINRD010000134.1:2208-4821 GCA_036742095.1 Archaeoglobus sp.
CCTCACCCTCGCATTAATCTCCATCGTTCTAATAATAATTGCAGCGTGGATTGAGGCGAATGTGACGCTTAGGATAGCGAAAGCGATGGTTAATTCAACGTATTAGAAGTTTCATTTCGAAGATGGAGTATGTCTGGTTTCCGTAAATTCTTCATCAACACGAGCTCTGTCCTCAAAGCAGCAGTTTTCAGAGCTGTAAAACGACTTTCTTCCTGTTTTGAGAAAATCCTTGTGGATTTTTCTGACTAAGATTTCAAAATATTAGGGACAAGGGTTATATCTACTATACTTAATGTTCATTATGAATGGATACATGCACCCCTACGCCTTTCCCTTCTTCGGAATGGGAATGCTCATATGGTGGATTCCGTGGCTGATTCTGGCCTATCTCGTGTATCAGGATGCGGAGAAAAGGGGTATGAACGGTCTGCTGTGGTTCGTTCTCGTGATAATACCGATGCTCGGGATTCTTTTCCTGGTAATATACATTGTTTTGAGGGAGAGCAAACCTGCGAGAGAGAAAACTCCCCTCGAAATCCTCAAGGAGAGGTATGCGAGGGGAGAGATAAGCGAGGAGGAGTACAGAAGGATGAAGGAGGAGCTGGAGGGTTAAGTTTGAGGGAAGATGAGCTCAAGCACAAGCATGAAGGGAAAATGCATGAGGAAACTGCGCACTCGAAGTCTGAAGACATGCAGGTGATGCGTGGGCATGAAGAAGAGCATTTAGCCCATGAAATGCACGGGGGTGAGATGGCGCACGACCACAGGCATTTGTCGGAAGAGCACTCAGCCCACCAAGAAAAGATGAAACACCCAGCAGGTCATGCAGAACACCACAGAATGATGATGGAGGACTTCAAGAAGCGCTTCTACGTCTCCACGCTGCTTACAATCCCCATCTTAATCCTTTCTCCGGCAATCCAGAGCTTTCTTGGATTCAGGCTTGAGTTTGCAGGCTCCCTCTACCTCCTCTTCCTGCTCTCCTCAGCTGTGTACTTTTACGGCGGTTACCCCTTCCTCATCGGCATAACAAATGAGTTAAGGCAAAGGCAGCCGGGAATGATGACCTTAATCGCTGTGGCGATAAGCGTGGCCTACTTCTACAGTTCAGCAGTTGTTTTCGGGTTGAAAGGCAAATTCTTCTTCTGGGAACTGGCAACGCTGATAGACATCATGCTCCTCGGTCACTACATCGAAATGCGCTCCGTTCTTGGGGCATCAAGGGCGCTGGAGGAGCTCGTGAAGATTATGCCCTCCGAAGCCCACCTTCTGAAGGATGGTGAGATCGTTGAGGTCAAAGTTGAAAACCTGAAGCCCGGCGATAGAGTGCTGGTTAGGCCGGGAGAAAAGATTCCAGTTGATGGCCTTGTTGTTGAGGGTGAGAGCTTCGTCAACGAGGCGATGCTAACAGGCGAATCTAAGCCAGTTGCCAAAAAGCCCGGTGACAAGGTTATAGGCGGGGCAATCAACGGTGAGGGTTCGCTTGTGGTTGAAGTGGAGAAGACGGGGAAGGACACCTACCTCAGCCAGGTAATCGAGCTCGTCAGGCAGGCTCAGGAAAGCAAGAGCCGAACGCAGGATTTGGCGAACAGGGCAGCTTTACTCCTTACAATCATCGCCCTGACTGTCGGCTCGGCAACACTCGCTGCATGGCTTGCCTACGTTGCAGATTTCGCCTTTGCGATTGAAAGGGCTGTTACAGTCATGGTTATAACCTGCCCCCACGCTCTTGGCTTGGCGATTCCCTTGGTTGTTGCGGTCTCAACATCCCTCGCCGCAAAATCCGGGTTGCTCATCAGGGACAGGCAGGCCTTCGAGAGGGCGAAGGACTTGCAGGCTGTTATTTTTGACAAAACAGGGACTCTGACAGAGGGGAAGTTCGGTGTTACGGACATCGTGACCTTCAACCACAACGAGGAGGAGTTTCTGAGCATTGCCGCATCTCTTGAGCTGAATTCAGAGCATTTCATCGCTGCCGCCATAGTGAAAGAGGCTGAGGCGAGGGGACTCAGGCTGAAGGAGGTTGAGGGGTTTAGAGCTATACCAGGAAAGGGAGTTGAGGGGAGAATTGATGGTAAGAAGTTCATGGTGGTGAGCCCGAACTATCTGAGAGAGCAGGAGATGGCATTTGAAAACGAGGAAGTTGAGAGGTTGAAGCAGCAGGGCAAAACAGTGGTTTTCGTCCTCGAAGATGGAGAAGTTGCTGGAGTTATTGCCTTGGCTGACAGAATCAGGCCTGAGTCAAGGGAGGCGATTGCGAGACTTAAGGAAATGGGTCTGAAGTGCATGATGCTCACAGGCGACAACAGGTTCGTGGCTAAGTGGGTTGCTGAGGAACTCAACTTGGATGAGTTCTTTGCCGAAGTTCTGCCGCACGAGAAGGCTGAGAAGGTGAAGGAGGTTCAGCAGAACTACGTTACGGCGATGGTTGGTGACGGGGTCAACGACGCCCCAGCTTTGGCTCAGGCAGACGTTGGGATAGCAATCGGAGCGGGAACTGATGTGGCTGTTGAGACTGCCGACATAATCCTTGTCAGAAACGAACCGAGAGATGTTGCAGCAATCGTTGAGCTTTCAAGAAAGACCTACTCTAAGATGAAACAGAATCTGCTC
>DAINRD010000135.1:0-4811 GCA_036742095.1 Archaeoglobus sp.
GATTTAGCTTCCTGCTACGTCGCCCATGCCCTCAACCCCCAGCCCGGAGAAACAGTTCTCGATCTTGCTGCGGCTCCCGGTATGAAAACAGCTCACATGGCGGCGCTGATGGAGAACAGCGGTAAGATAATTGCAGTGGATAACTCTGCCGAGAGAGCTGAGAGAATGAAAGCTAAGTTGAAGCAGCTTGGTGTTGAGAATGTGGAGGTAAGGCTTGGAGATGGTTGCAGTTTTGAGTATGGGGCGGATAAGGCACTCGTTGACGCTCCATGCTCCTCAACTGGCAGCTTTGCCTCTCAGCCCAGCGTCAAGTGGACCTTTGACGAGAGAAAGTTCAGAGCCACGCTGAAAATACAGAGGAAGATGATAGCCAATGCCCTCAGAAATGCTGACGAAGTTGTCTATGCTACCTGCTCAATCACCTTTGAGGAGAACGAGGAGAATCTGATGAAAGTTGATGCCAGAATTCTGCCCCTGAAGTCTCCCTTTTCGAGGGGAATTGAGGAGTTCAGAGGGAAAAGATTCCGCGATTGGGAGAAAGTTGTGAGGAGTTTCCCGCACCTTCACGAAACTGCGGGTTTTTTCATCTCAAAAATTACAAAATGACGTGAAAGACTGTCAGTGCCGAAACAAAGGTCAGGCAGTTGGCTGAACCGATTATGTCCCCGTTGACACCTCCAAGGTGTCTTTCAGAGTATTTTTTCAGGGCGAAGGTTATTATGAGCGAAACAAAAAAGGCAGCTGCACTCATCCATCCCAGAATGTAGCTAAATGCCAGGACTGGCAGAAAACCGATGATCATGTCTCTTGCAGAAATTTTCTCCATCATGAAGGCTGCCATCCCCTCCCAGCTTGGCGTTGAGGAGAACATAATCAGAAGCATTGAGAACTTGGCCAGAACCTGAGAAAGAATTATTTCCCAGACATTTGCCCTCATAAGGAGCTCGTAGAGGAGGATCAGGTAAATTGCCACAACTGCAACTCCTCCCGCACCGGTCTTCAAGTCCTTCAGAGCCTCTTTCTTTCTGCTTTTCGGAGCAAAGAGGGCATCACCAAAATCAGCGAGGCCATCGATGTGGTTTATACCCTCTACAGCAATGTAAAAAACAATGGCCAGAAACCTGACGTCAGCGTAGACCCTTACCAGATGTGGGATGGAGATAATCAGACCAATCAAAATGGCAGTGTAGGGGAAAAGCCAGAGGTTTTTTCTGAGATTCTCAACATCCCCTCCGACGGGAATTGTTGTGAGAAAAGAAATCGCTGCTCTGACAGCATCAATCATACCTGACACTCTTGAACCCGTACTCTCCTCTGAGCGGAACAAATCTGACAGAGCCCCAGTTCTTCTTCCTTATGTCCCCCTTCTCATCCTTATCCACAACGATAAGCCACTGAACCGCATCACCTACAGGAATGACCATTCTTCCACCCGGCTTCAGCTGTTCAATCAGCGGCTTTGGAATGTCCGGAGCGGAGGCTGTGACGTAGATTTTGTCGTATGGTGCAGCCTCTCTGTAGCCATAGCTTCCATCTCCTACAATCACCACGACGTTATCGTAGCCCAGAGCTGAGAGGTTGGTTCTGGCCATTTCAGCGAGTTCAGGAATGTATTCAATCGTGTAAACCCTCCCGCTTTTCCCAACCAGCTCTGCCACCACAGCGGCGTGGTATCCGCATCCCGTACCAACCTCAAGAACCTTCTCTCCCTCCTGCAGCTCAAGCAAATCGCACATTATCGCCACCATGTGCGGGGCGCTGATGGTCTGGCCGTAGCCTATGGGCAGTGGAGTATCCACGTAAGCCTCAGCTTTGTACCTATCAGGAACAAAGAGATGCCTCGGAACCTTTTTAATGGCCTCATAAACCTTCTTGCTCAGGTTGAGCTCGTATCTCAATCTTTCTGCCAGCCTCTCCCTTCTCTCATCGTAGTCCATAACCTCTCAGCCCTCTCAGCATCTTCAGGAGTGTTAACGTTAACTAAACTATCCCTCTCGATTGTATATATCTCTTCTTCCTGCTCTTCGTTTATGAAAAGTGCGTCTATTATGTTGACGCCCACAGGCTCTCCATCCATCACCACGGTCAGGGCGGGTTTAGTAATTCTCATGTACCTTTCAACGATCTCATGAGCAATGTCCCTGAGATAAACAATGTCCGCAGATGCCACTATTACCGGCTCATCGATGGATAACTCTATGCAGGCTTCCCTGTAGTCCTCTATGTATCCCTTTCCTGCTGCTCTGTAAACCTCCACCCCCTTCTCAGCAAGATAACTCTCAGTCTGGGGGGTGTTGGGCGAGGTGATTGCGATAACATCAAAATCTCTGTACTGAAGCAGGGAGTGGTCAACAAGCCTAATCCCGCAAACCTCGAAGAGGGGCTTCTCTCCTCTCCCCAATCTCGTCCCCCTACCGCCACACATCAGGAGAGTTAGCATGAATTATCGTCTCCAAAAGTTTTATTAATTGTCCCCTCAAAACTGCAAAAGCATGGCGAGAAAGAGAAGGGCTGCGAGAGTTAAGGATAAATGGACGATGAAAAAGTGGTTCACGCTCATCGCTCCTGAGTACTTTGGAATGGCAGAACTTGGAGAAACTCCTGCTGACGATGCAAGCAAGGTTGTTGGGAGAACTGTTGAGACAACGCTGGCTGAGCTAACCAACGACTACTCCAACCAGAACACCTACAAAAAGCTCATCTTCAAAGTCTTCAGGGTGGCTGGTGACAACGCCTACACGAAGTTCTGGAGCTTCGAGCTTACGAGAGAGTACCTCAACAGCCTCACGAGGAGGAGAACGAGCAAAATAGAAGACATAGTTGATGTTACAACTGCGGATGGCTACAAGCTCAGGGTTAAGTCAGTCGTCTTCACAGTCAGGAGGTGCAAGACCAGCCAGAAGAGGGCAATAAGGGCAATAATGAGGCAGATAGTCGTTGAAAAGGCAAGCTCGCTCAACTTCGTGCAATTCCTTCAGGAGTGCGTTCTTGGCAAGGTGCCGGCAGAGATTTACAAGAACGCCAAGAAGATATACCCCATCAGGAGGGTTGAAATAAGGAAAATTGAGCTTCTTTCTGAGCCTGCTCAAGCTGAAACTCAGCCCGCTATTGCTGAGGCAGTAGCTTAAGTTGCATGGTGGTGAAGATGAAGTCGATGTATGCTTACATCAGGGAAGCATGGAAAAGGCCGTACGAGGGGTATGTTGGGGAGCTGATGTGGCACAGGCTGCAGAATTGGAGGAGAGAGCCTGCAGTTGTCAGAATCCCCCGCCCCACGAGGCTCGACAGGGCGAGGGCTCTGGGATACAAGGCCAAGAAGGGAATCATAGTCGTTAGAGTCAGAATCAGAAGAGGCGGAAGGAGGGCGACAAGGCCCAACAAGGGAAGGAAGAGCAAGGGGCTGATGGTGAACAAGAGAACTCCGAAAAAGAACCTGCAGTGGATTGCCGAGGAGAGGGCCAACAGGAAGTATCCAAACATGGAGGTTCTGAACTCCTACTGGGTTGGTGAGGATGGGAGGTACAAGTGGTTTGAGGTTATACTGGTTGACAGAGACCACCCGGCCATAAAGTCCGACCCGCAGCTTTCATGGGTAAGCTGGAACAGGGGAAGAGTTTACCGCGGTTTGACTTCAGCGGGAAGGAAGGCAAGAGGGCTGAGAAGAAAGGGCAGGGGAGCAGAGAAAGTCAGGCCAAGCCTCAGAGCCAACTTCAGGAAGAAGCGCAGATGAATGGTAGGATAGAGTGGATAAAGGTTTCGGCAGTCGTCCACTCAACAGAAGACCGCGAAAAGGTTGGAGAAGCAATTTCAACTCTTTTTCCTTTTGAATTTGAAATTGCTGTGAGTAAGGCAAAGGGACATTACGGCAATCCAATGGAGTACCTTGAGGTTGAGCTTACAAAAAGCTCCGAAATAAAGAAATTCTGGAAAAATCTGCTTGAACTTCTCGGAGAGCAGGTCGAGGAAATTTTGAGAACCCTTGAGGACAGAATCGACGACCAAAATATTCTTCACATAAGAGTTGACAAGCAGAAAGCCTACCTCGGAGAGGTTGAACTTACGAGCGGTGGGGACCCAATCGCAATAAAGCTAAGACTGGTGACGTTCCCCTCAAAGCGTGAAAAGGTTTTGGAATTTGCCAGGCAGATATGTACGACTTTCTGAGATTCCTGCCGGAAAATCTGCCCGACTTGGGCTTTAAAAGCTACGTTTTCATGCTTGAAAGCCGGGTTGTGGAGTTTTACTGAAGGCCTCAACGCCTCAGGAGCTGAGAAAGAAGCTCAAAGGGATTGGTAGGAGAGCAATTGTCGCTGTGGTCGGAAATGAAGCTGTGTGCAGAGAAGCTGTGATGAGGAGAAGGGTGGACATGATTGCGGACTGGGATGACAGGCAGCTCGATTACACTACCTTGAAGCTCGCTGCGGAGAAAGACGTCACAATTGAGCTTGGGCTGGCCAAATTTTTGAGGACAGAAGGTTACAAAAGGGCGCAGCTTTTTGAAAGGCTGAGAGATGAAATAAGGGTTATTAACAAATTCGATGTCCCCTTTGTGGTGTCATCTGCAGCAGAAAGCGAATTTGAGCTCAGAACGAGGAAGCAGATTGAGACCTTTTTCAGCTTTTTTGGTGCTAACTTACAGAAAGCAAGGTTTTACTCTGAGAGGTTAATCAGGAGGTATTTTGACCCCAATTACATAATGGATGGTTTCGAAATCGAATCCTCTCAGATTTCAGACTTTTAAATGCCCGTCAACCAACTGTAGTATCCCGAAATAACTTTACACCCCAACAAGATTGCCACGTGAGGAAGCT
>DAINRD010000136.1:0-3774 GCA_036742095.1 Archaeoglobus sp.
CGTCCCCCTCACACCTCTGAAGGAGTCGTGCTTTTCCTCATCACTGCCGTCAATGCTCACCGCCACTCTTGCCACACCAGCCTCTTTAAGCTCCCTCAGCCTCTCCTCCGTTGCCTTTTCCGTGCCACTGAAGGCTATGGCAATCCTAAACCCCTTCTCTGCAGCGTGGGAGATGATTTCGGTAACATCATCCCTCATCAGCGGGTCTCCGCCCGTGATGATGAGAAGGGGCTTCGGGCTGAATTCGGAAAGCTGCTCGATGACGTTAAAACACTCTTCGGTTGTAAGCTCCTCAGGATGCCTTCTGCGAATGGCCTTAGCCCTGCAGTGCTTGCAGGCGAGCATGCAGGCTCTCGTAAGCTCCCAGAAAACGATAAAAGGTGTGTCCATATTTAGCCCCTTTCAAAAGCTTCCTTCACAAGCTTTATCGCACAAAGGTCACCGCACATGCTGCAAGCATCGCTCTCCGACTTCCTTCTGCTGTGAATCTCCCTCGCCTTCTCCGGGTCAATTGAAAGCGAAAACTGCATCTCCCAGTCCAGATTTTTTCTGGCGAGGGACATCTCGTAGTCTCTCTGCCTTGCCCTCTCCCTCTGCCCCTCCTTGATCAAATCTATTGCGTGTGCGGCAATCTTTGCCGCGATAACCCCCTCCCTCACATCCTCAACTGTGGGCAAAGCGAGGTGCTCTGAAGGGGTGACATAGCAGATGAAGTCCGCCCCTGCCATTCCAGCTATTGCCGCACCTATTGCTGCAGCGATGTGGTCGTAGCCTGCGGCGATGTCGGTAACGAGTGGACCGAGCAAATACAGAGGAGCGTTGTCCGTGACGCTCTTCATAGCTCTGACTGAGGTTTCAATCTGGTCGAGCGGGACATGGCCGGGGCCTTCAACCATGCACTGCACCCCCTTCTCTCTGCACCTCTCCACCAGCTCTCCGAGCATTATGAACTCCGTGTACTTCGCCCTGTCACCAGCATCGTGTATGCAGCCGGGGCGGTAAGCGTCACCGAGACTTATCGTAACGTCGTACTCCTTCAGAATTTCAAGCAGGTAGTCGAAATCCTTGTAGTAGGGATTTTCCTTCTCGTTGTGCAGCATCCAGCCGATGGTTATCGCCCCTCCCCTGCTGACAACTCCCAGCAGCCTTTTTGACCTTCTCAACCTCTCAACGCTCACCCAGTTCACTCCAGCGTGGATTGTCATGAAGTCCACGCCATCTTTCGCATGCTTCTCGACAACCCTGAAGAAATCATCCTCGTCCATGTCCACAACCCTGTGGCAGTCTCTTGCTGCCTGATAAATGGGCACCGTTCCGAAGGGAACCTCGACAACCTCCATTATCCTCTTCCTTATCGCATCCAGATCCCCGCCTGATGACAGGTCCATCACAGCATCTGCCCCTGCTTTCTGGGCTACAATGGCCTTCTCAACCTCCTCCTCAACGTTTATGTAGTCGGCAGAAGTTCCAACGTTGGCGTTGACCTTCGTGGAGGTGAGCATCCCTATTGCCCTCGGTTCAATCTCTTCTCTCCTCACATTTTTCGGCAGGACTACGTAACCGTGAGAGATGAGCCTGATCAGCTTTTCAGCTTCAATTCCTTCATATTCTGCTGCCTTTTTAACGAAATCTGTAACAACTCCTTTCCTCGCATCCTCGATTAAAGTCATAGTTTAAAAAAAGGCACAAAGGCAAAAAAACTTTGCCCGCCAAAAGGGCTAAAAGTGACTCATGATCTCATCAATGAGAGCATAGGATGTCTTAATCTTGCTCACATCGCCAAAGTAGGTCAGGTTCCATATAACGATGTGGCTAACTCCCAGCTTTTCGTACTGATCGAACTGCTGGACTATTTCCTCTGGCGTTCCGGCGATGTAGGCAATTCTCATTATCTCGTCAGGAACCTGCTTTATCGCCTCCATTATCTGCTCCTTGGTGTACTTGGTGGGAATGTAGTCCAGCAGCCCGTAAAACTTGCCGAAGGGATGTTTGTAGCCGAGCATCTCGTAAAACTCGGAGGGCATCAGCAGAGCGTGAACCTTGAGGATAGGGGTTTGAAGAAGCTTTTCGACCTCCTCAGGCCTCTCGTCAACAATCAGGCTGACGAAGATTGCCTTTGTTATCTCCTCCGGCTCCCTGCCGAACTCTTTGGCAAAGCTGTCGAGCTTCTCTACCCTCTCCCTGTAAACGTCAGGTGGCAGCGTGGTGGGCAGCCATCCGTCGCCATGCTTGGCCGTCAGCTTCAGCATTCTGTCTCCATGAGCCCCAAACCAGAAGGGTATTTCGCCGATGGGCTTGACGTCAAAAACAGCATCCTCAAGGCGGTAGAACTTCCCCTCGTAGTTTATAGCCTCCCCGTAATCGCTGTTCAGCATTAGTTTCATCACCTCAACAGCCTCCTCAAGCCTCGCAACAGGTTTGCTGAAATCTATTCCGTAGGGGACAATGTTCTCAGCCTCTCCCGCACCCAGGCCAAGAATGAACCTGCCCTTTGTGGCGTGGTTGGCTGTTACGGCCTGCTGAAGCAGCACGGCAGGATGCCTCCTGAAAACCTCCGTTACGGATGTTCCAAACTTTATCTTTTCTGTTGCGGGGGCAGCGTAGCAGATTTCGCAGAAAGCATCGTAGAACATGTGGCATGACGGATAGCGCATCGCAAAGATGGTTTCCTTCCACAAATCGTGGGGATACCAGCCCATCAGGTGGTCGGCAACCCATATGGCATTGTAGCCCTTTTCCTCCATCCTCTTTGCTGTTTTTGGCACCTCCTCAATTGGTGGAAAGGTTGGTGCAACAGTTCCGAACTCCATATTGGCCTAATTATTTCGTCCTATATGAACTTTTTGTTTGGAAATTATTATTTCTTTGGTATCTTTCTGTGAGCAGTACTCATGGGCTGAATTTATCTAAGATTTCCTTTTCCCATCTGACGCTCTTCGAGAATTCGCCTGGGGTAACATTAAAGCCTCCCTCTGTAGTGCTGCGTTGCGGGGCAGCCGAGGCATTTCTCAGCTTTATACCTGCTGCAGCTTAAACAGTCCACCCCGCATGGCGCTTTATCGCCCTTCTCTGCTACACTTATATCTACATAGGAATCGTAATACACCTCCTGCACAGGATAAACCTCATACCTCCTTATTCCCGGCTGAGAGCGGAGAGAGCATTTCTCAAGGGTTACACTCTCCAAGGAGTGCAAATCTTCAGCCCAGATTAGGGCGAAGAGGTTGTAACCCCCTGTCGTAACGAAGAACTTCACGATTCTCGGACACCTTTCAAACTTCTCAACCAGCTTTTCCAGCGCTTCAGAGCTCTCAACCTCCATCGCCAGAATAGCCAGCAGAATTCCTGTCTTCTCAACATTCAGAAGTGCTGTAGGCCTTATTATTCCCTCCCTCTCCAGGCGGTCTATTCGCTTCTTCGCCCCCATTGCCGACATTCCCACAGCCTCGCCTATTTCAGCGAGTGTGGGGCGAGTTGAGCTTTGCAGCATGGCAATGATTTTTCTGTCCTTCTCGTCCATATTGTTTTTACACTTTCATGCATTAATAAGTTTACTGTTTAAACTTTAAAATTTAAACCAAAAGAGTTATTAAAGTTTAAAGTAACAAAAAGCATGGAGATCAAAGAAATTCTGCCTTGCATCGCTGATGCGAAAAAAATTAGAGTTATAGGGAAAATTGATGGAGAGTTTCCCGCTGTTATGCCCTTTCTCGCAAGGCTAATCCCAAACGCAAGCTACAGCGAAAAGAGGGGATGGATAACCTTCAAGAGGGG
>DAINRD010000136.1:3784-4793 GCA_036742095.1 Archaeoglobus sp.
AAATAATCACCATCCACGATGATGGCTTTGTGGCAATGACGCAGATTAAGGATGAAAATGAAGCTAAGCAGATTCTGAGTGAGATTGAGGGCAAAGCCAAGGAGGCGTGGGAGAAAAGGGATGAGATAGACCTTTCGAAGCCCCTCAACAAATCTGTAGTGGGGGTGATGGACGTTTATGGTTATTTGCCTAAAACGAACTGCAGGCAGTGCGGGGAGCAGACTTGCATGGCTTTCGCCGTAAAGCTGCTGAACGGCGAGGTTGAGCTGAAAGCCTGCAGACAGTTTTTTGAAGACAAAAAGTATGCTGGGCTCAGAGAGACGCTGATAGGAATGCTCGTCGCTGCGGGATACGAGTTTGACGTTTAAACCCTCTTTTCGTAGTAGCTCCCAAGCACTCTGACAAGCAAATCGTGAAGCTTTGCTGATCCAAAAAGCTTCAGCAGGCTCCAGTTTTTTCTCACTGCTGCGAAGAAGTTGGCTGCCATGTAATGAAGCTTCATGAACTCGAAATATTTTTGTTCGTAGCTTTCTGGGCTTTTAATGCACGAAGAGAGGATTCTTGCGGAGATTATGGCTTTGCTCACCCCTTCTCCACCGCCCCTGTCCACAAGCCCCGCAGCATCCCCGACAAGCGCAACGGGGACTTTGTAATGCCTCACGAATGGTTTGTTAAAGTAGCAGCCTAAGGGGGCGGCTGTCAGACCCATCGTCCGTAAACCAATCGAGGATCTCCCTCAACCTCACGTTCTGCTTTGAAAAAATCCCGACTCCTGCCTTGCAACCGCCATCCTTCATCGGAAAAATCCAGAAGTAGCCGTCAAGACCATCTTTAAAGTAAACGTGAACTGAGTCGTAATCTTCTTCGCAGAAGGCCTGCACGGCAAAGCCGTAGGGCTTTCTCCCTCCAAACTCCCTGCACCACTGCGAGGGGTAGCCAGATGCATCAATAATTAGGTCAAAGTTCTCTGAAGCTTCCCTTATCGTCATTTTCCTGCCCGTTATAATTT
>DAINRD010000137.1:0-913 GCA_036742095.1 Archaeoglobus sp.
CCAGCCATCTGTACTTGTCCTTGGCAAGGGAGTGAAAGGGCAGGAGGTCAACCCTGCTGCAATCCAGCTTTGCCAGAACATCTATGTAGCCGTAAAAGTCGCCCTCGCTAAAATTGTAGCCCGGAATGACTGGAATTCTCACCACCAGTTCCTTTCCCGCATCAACAAGATTCCTCAAGTTGTCCAGAATTAGCTCATTGCCCACACCGCAAAACTTTCTGTGCCTGTCACTCCTGTAATCTTTCAGGTCGTAAAGATAGAGGTCGACATAGTCTATTGAGGCTTCAATTACCCTCCACTCGGCAAAGCCTGAAGTGTCCACTGCAGTGCTGAAACCCCTTTCCTTGCACTCCTCAAGCAGAGAAAGAAGAAAGTCGGGCTGGAAGTAAGGCTCCCCACCTGAAAAGGTCACCCCACCACCTGAATTTTTGTAAAAAACTCTGTCTCTCTCGATTAACTCCATTACATTGCTCACTGTAACATCCATGCCGTAAATTTCGAGAGCTCCAGAAGGGCAGGCATATACGCAATCTCCGCACCCATCGCATTTCTCTCTCATCAACGAAATGTCCTCACCCAAATGGATGACCTTTTTCCCACACACTTCGCAGCATTCGAAGCATTTTATGCATTTCTCCTTCCTGTAACCAATTTCCCTCTCGAAGCTCTGAGATTCCGGGTTGTGACACCAGATACATCTAATAGGGCAGCCTTTGAGAAATACTGTTGTTCTTATGCCTGGCCCGTCATGAATTGAGAATCTCTGAATTCTGAATATTCTTCCCACTAAAGCCTGCATGACATTCTCCTTATTATTTCCTCCTGCACAGGCTTCGAAAGTTCAACAAAGTAAGCACTCCAGCCTGCAACTCTTACCAGCAGCCACCTGTACTTTTCAGGCTCTTCCTGTGCC
>DAINRD010000137.1:923-1682 GCA_036742095.1 Archaeoglobus sp.
TCCTGTGCCTTTAGCAGCACATTCTCTTCGAGAATGTTGAACTGAATATGCATTACCCCAAGCTCCATAGAGCTTTTTATCAGAGCCTCAACGATAGCTTCTCCCTTCTCTCCGAGCACATCTCCGCTTATGTTTACAGTCAGAGAAGCCCCGTTGGGAAGCTTCCCGTAGTTCAGCTTGGATGCTGACTTAATCAAAGCCGTAATCCCCTCTCTGTCCATTCCTGTTGAAGGACTCACTCCCGGATTAAGCGGCTCTCCACTCTTCCTCCCTGAAGGAAGGGCAGAAGTGAAAAAGCCGAATCCAACGTTGGTCGTCATGGGGTAGCAACCTGCAGCAAACTTTCCACCTCTGAAATTCCTGTGCCTGTTTACCTCATCACAATACCATTCCAGAACCATTTTAGTGTATCTGTCTGCAACATCATCGTCATTCCCGTATTTCGGACTCTGAAGGAGGAGTTTGTGGAGTTTTTCGTATCCGACAAAATTTCTTCTGCACGCTTCGATGATTTCGTTCATTGAGTAACCAGCATTCAAAGCTTTCTCGATTGCTGCAAGTGAGTCACCAACATCCGCAATGCCAACAGCCTGTATTCCTGTGAAGTTGTACCTGGCTCCCCCTCTCGTAACATCCACGCCTTTTTCAAAGCAGTCCTCCACGCAGAGGGAGAGCAGAGGGGTTGGCTTAACCATAGCGTTCGCATAACCGAGAATGTTGCTCCCTCTGACAACGAGCTTTACAATGTGTGACAGCTGC
>DAINRD010000137.1:1692-3423 GCA_036742095.1 Archaeoglobus sp.
GAGATTTTGGCCTTTCTGTCTTGACACCAAATTCATATCCGAACTGCAAGTCCCCTCCTTCGTTCAGAGCATACTCCAGCGCCTTTGCAATGTTTATCAGGGCGGCATCGCTGGAAGTGAAGCTGTTGCCGAAAGGTGCAATTTCCACACAGCCAACAGTGGAGTAATTAAGGGCATCTTCATCGCTCACTCCAGCGTTTTTCAGGGCTTTAACAGCCACGTCGTCATTGAAGAGGGCAAGGTTGTTGCAGCCTGAGGAAATTGCTTCAGCCAGCCTCTTAAGAAAGCTTTCAGGAGTCCTCCTGTTTATCCTGACGTGAACATTTGGCTGCCTCAGCCTCAGCCTTTGAGTTACTTCGAGCATTAAGTAGGTCAACTCATTTGTCGCATCGTTTCCGTAGATATCACAACCACCAATTGTTACGGCCTGATTCGTGCTCTGACCGCTGAAGTACTGCTCCAGCAGGGAGTCAAATGGCGGAACAATCTCATTGGTCTTTACCCAAAGATTTGCAATAATGTCGAAGGCCAACTCCTCGTCAATTCTCCGTTCCTCAACGTCTTTCCTGAAGTAGGGGTAAAGATACTGGTCAATCCTTCCCATTGATATTGCCTGTTCGTAGTTTTCCTGATGCAAAGCGCTCTGGACAAGCCAGATAAACTGAACAGCCTCCCAGAAAGTTTCGGGTTTTTCAGCGGGCACTTTTCTGCAAATCTCGGCAATCTTCAGAAGCTCCTCACTTCTCTTCCCATCCTCTTTTTCAGCGAGCTTCTCCGCAAGCTTGGAGTATCTCAGCCCGTAATTGATGATGGCTTCGGAAACAATTTTTGCGGCCTGATAAAAGGTATACTTCTCTCCTTCGTGGACACCGCTCTCTTCAAGAGCCCTTAGTCTTCTCTCGCTCTCCTCCAGAAACCATCTGAATCCTCTCCTCAAAAGGCTGGGGTAGTTTACAGCAACGTGGGAGATTCCAGCCATTTCCGTGAGAACGAAAACCGAGCCGGTGTAGAGGATCTGCATTATATCCGGCATGAGTGGATAAGAAAAAGCCTCAATCGTTCTTCTCTGCCAGTAGGGGGCAATCTCTTCTCTGAGAATTCTCGCATCTTCCTCCTCCACCATCAGCCGGTTGGTTTCTCTGCTCGGCAGGGAATCGAGCTCGTTTATGATTCTAAGGCCCACACCTTCGGGAAAAACAATCGCCCCCGGGGGATTGGGCAGCATGGTTCCAACAATCAGCTCAGAATCAAGAATCTGAATTGGAATGTTTTCAAGAACATGTTTGAGGGCTTTTGCCTGTCTTATTATCATCGGTTCCCCCTCAGTCTGCTTCATGGAATCCGTGTAGAGCTTGCAACGCTCTACGCTCAACCTTGCGGGTTTTCTAACGTTCTGAATGAGTTTTTCAACTCTCTGCATGCTCTTCGTAGAAAATCTAATTAAAAAAGATTACGATTAGGGACTGCTTAAAAATCAAATTTTTCGTTAGCTTTAATAATACGAATGGTTAAAACATAGCATGCCTACTGACTCTGCCCTGCAGGCTCTGGCGATTTTGAGCTGGGCAATTCCAGTGGTATGTCATAACCCTTCTGCTGGTTGTGATTTATGTCTATGCGGTTGAGCTGGAGAAGAAGAACTACCGGGCAGTCTTTGCAGCCCTTGCCTTCTGGGGAATGGACTGGTTCAACGAAATCTGGAATGCGCTGGTTTTCCACTTCACGAACTAC
>DAINRD010000137.1:3433-4781 GCA_036742095.1 Archaeoglobus sp.
GCTGCGGTGTGGATGGCTCCAGCAAAGACTGCCTACCTTATCCTGATTGGCCTTAACATCGAGATTTCTATGATGTTCGCAATTATGGGTATTGCTGCGACAAAACTGCTTCCTGAGGACAAAAACATTAAAATTGCGGGAATTCCGAACAGGCTTTTCTACGCCATTGTGCTTTCCGCGGCATGCGTGGCAGTTGAAATAATTCTCAATGCCGCAGGGGTCTTAATCTGGGAGCATCCGTGGTGGAATGTCAGGATGCCTGTGCTGATCTTCCTCATTGGCTACATGCCTTTCTTCCTCGTCGCCTACTTGGTTTAGACATGGAATCGGTGAGAAAGCAGGCTATGACGGCTGGAGCAATCCTGTCCTTCGATGCTGCAATGCTTGTAATCTTTACCGGCATTCTGGGCTGGATATAACTCAAGGGTCATAAACCCTCACCACAAAGCTTAACCATGAAGGTAAAGGAGGTCATATTCGCAGGCAGGTCAAACGTCGGAAAGTCAACCTTATTTTCTGCTCTCTTTAAATTTGAGGTCAGGAAGGGAAAGAAGCCCGGAACCACCATCAGGCCAAACTCCTTTCAGGTTGGGAGCGTGATATTCACCGATTTGCCCGGATTTGGCTACGTGAGCGGCTACAGCAGAAATTTCAGCGAGAGGGTGAAGGACTTCGTTGTTGAGTACATCGAGACCAATGCAAGGAGAATAGTTGCATCAGTCGAGGTTATTGACGCAAGTTCCTTCCTCGAAATTGCCGAGAGGTGGGAGAAAAGAGGCCACATCCCAGTAGAGATAGAGATGTTCGAGTTTCTGAATGAGGTAACGCCCAGAGTCTTTCTTGCGGCAAACAAAATGGACAAGGTTGATGATATTTCCACACTCAACAAAATTGCCGAGAAGCTGGGCATGCAGCCGCCGTGGGAGAACTGGCGGCATGTTATTTATCCAGTCTGCGCCAAAAAGGGGGAATTTTCGGCCCTGAAAAGGGATTTGAAGCAGTATCTTTTATCCCTTAACCTCAGAGACGCTGTTAAGGCCTTTCGATAGCAATAACGGGGAGAAGATCAAAGTTGCTGCACCAAGGGCGAGCATCATGCTTTGAAAGCTGAGAAATCCTGCCATAAATCCAGTCAAGGTCGTTCCGGCGAAAATTCCAGCGTTGAGGATCGTGTTCGCCACTCCCATTGCATACCCTCTGTTCTCGTAGTCTGAGGCTGCGGCAAAGACTGCGGTGTTTACAATGCCGTTTCCCGACCCGCAGAGCAGAGATGCAAGCACAAGGTATGGTAAATCGGTCTTAGATGCCGAAAAAAGGCCGAAGGCAGTGATTACTATCCCAAAAAGGG
>DAINRD010000138.1:0-4769 GCA_036742095.1 Archaeoglobus sp.
GCACAGGAGGAGATGGACAGATTTAAAGGGAAGAGTGGAAGAAATCAAAAGTCACCACTCCAAAAGGCTTCAGGAGGCTTATGCAGCCCTTGACAGACCAAAAACAGCGTGGGAGGTGGCACCCAGTATTACATGGGAATTGGTCTACGAGAGGTGGGAAGACGTTCACATTGTGCAGAAATGGTTCGCCATTGGTGAAACCATAGCCCACCTTGAGCACCTTTACAGGAAAGGAATGGTAGAAAAGAAGGAAGAAGAGGGTGTTATCAAATATTTCAGAGCTTCAGAAGCCTGATTTCTTGGCTATTGGAATCAAAAATGGCAAACCTGCCCCACATCACCGGCCCCGGATTCACCGCAAGAGTTAGGGTTCTGTCCACCCCGTGGCACTCGTGTATGTGACCGCTAACTATCATGTCAAATTCGTTCATTCTTTCCCTTATGGCCTCACAACCTGCATGGATCCCGGAATAAGTTCTGTCGAGTACACCCTTCGGTGGACAGTGTGTAAGCAATATATTTTTCTCTCCCGGTTCAAACTGTTTCATAAAATTCAGAATCTCTTCGTAGGTGTATTCGGAAGGCGTGTTGAATGGCGTTATCCCCGAACCTCCAAGGCCGTGAATGGTAAAGTCATCAAGTCTTACGGTTTTTCCGTGTATGAATTCAATCACATCGTAGTTCTTATCCAGTATGACTTCGTGGTCGCAGTTACCGTGGACTGCCAAGCACGTGTCCGTGAATTTAGCCACAATCTGATCCACAACAGGAGCGTCTTTCGGTCTAAACTGTGTCAGGTCGCCAGCAATGAGAACCGCATCATATTCTGCAACTTTTAGAATCCCCTCAAGGTTCTCCATTGACGAGTGGATGTCTGTAAGCAACAACAGCCTCATATCACGTAAATTTCACCATTTTTCGGTGCGTAGGCCTCAACTCCAATATTCTCCTTTATCCAGTTGGCGAAGGCTTCCGTCTCTTCGCCGTGGATTGTGAAAACAATCTCTGCACCTCTGTCAACAACCTTTTTGACGTACTCCTTTAGCTGCCTGTCGTCTGCGTGGGCTGAGAAGTCGTACTGCTCGACACCCATTTTTAGTTTGACCGTTCTTGTCCCAAGATTTAGCATTCCGCTTTTCAGAGCCATGTCTCCATTCGTCCCTTCCACCTGATAACCTGTAAGAAGAATCTTGGACTTCTCGTCATTGTAAAGCTTCGAAATGTAAAACAGGGCTGGACCTCCGTTGAGCATACCAGCTGTGGTAACCACCGCAGAGGGTTCCTCAAGTACTTTCTCCCTATGCTTCCATTCCACAGGAATGGCATTCTTCAACGCCCTTTTCAGCTCTTTTGGACTTCTTATGAAGTCCGGATACTGCTGGATTATCCTGGCAACTTCCTTCCCCATTCCGTCGACGTAGGGAGTTATTCCGTACCTTTCAAGAATCATGAGCACTTCCTGAGTTCTGCCCACAGCAAAAGCGGGAATAATGGCATGCCCGCCCATATCCAGTGTATCAATTACGCTCTCAGCAAAAGCCCTTTCAAGCTCCTTTCTGTTTGGATGTTCTGTGCCGAAATATGTGCTCTCGACTATCAGGATATCTGATTCCGGGTAATCTGTTGTGGCCCCTTCAAGCAGCCTTGTTTCCTCAAGTTTAATGTCCCCTGAGTACAGGATGTTCACATCTCCTCTCAGGTGGACGCTTGCACTCCCCGGAATGTGACCCGCGTTGAAAAACTCCACCTCGTAGTCCCCAACGCTGATAACCTCTTCGTACTCAACTTCCCTAATATTGCTCTCAAACTGCCTCAGCTCCCTCTTCGTGAAGGGTGGGGGTTGCATTATATTCATCGAGTCCTTTAACAAAATTAGGGAAAGGTCATGGGAGGGAGGGGTGAGTATAACTTCAGGGTTATAATACATCAGGTTAGGCGCAACACCCACATGGTCAAGATGACCGTGAGATATTATCACTGCTCTGGGTGATAGACCGTCTAGCGGAAATTCAGGAGGGTCAGAGGGCTTTACCCCGTAATCCAGAACGATTCCATCAACCATTACGGCTGATCTCCCTACTTCTCTGCATCCTCCAAGGAAATTAATTGTAGTCATGCCTTTTTCCTTCTCAACTTGGTGATATATAAGTTTCGCCCGTATACATTTTTGAAGGAGATAATTCACTCAAGTCGTTTTACTTCACATCTTCCATTGTAGTTCTCTTCAAAAATTCCTTTCAGTCTGCCTGTGCAAACAGGGCAATCCTCTTTTTTCGGAATTGTGAAGGACATGAACTCCATTGTTGCAAGGTCACCCCTCAAAACCCTCCCCTTGGCGACCTCACCACTGCCCGTAATCAGCTTGATTACCTCAGCCGCCTGCAGGGCACCAAAAGTTCCTGCTGTGGCGCCTATAATAGCCCTTCCACCCTCTTGAGGAGCTGATGGGAGATAGCAGCGGTAGCAGGGATTCCCCGTAAAAACGGATAGCTCACCCTCCCATGCATACACTGCTGCGTGAACGAAGGGTTTTCCAAGCAGCATGCATGCATCGTTTAGGATATACCTGACTCTGAAGCTGTCCGGGCAGCCAACCACAATGTCGTATGGCTCGATTAGCTCCAGAGCATTTTGAGGGGTGATTGAGTAGGGGTAGAGGTCAAGCACAACATCGGGATTAAGCTTCTCAAGAAACTTGGCTGCCGATTCAGCCTTTCTCTCTCCGACATTTCCGGCATGGATTATCTGCCTCTGTAAATTGGACTCCTCAACAACGTCTCCATCAACAACACCCAGCCTTCCAACTCCTGCAGCTGCAAGGTAGGTAAGAACGGGGCTTCCGAGTCCACCAGCTCCCACCACGAGAACTTTTGCCTTCTGAAGCTTTTTCTGCCCCTCCATACCAAAAATCATTATCTGCCTGTCGTATCTGTCGAAGTTCTCAGATGTCAAGGTTCTTCACCTCCTTTGAATGGGCCATTATAAACTCCCTCCTGCTTTCCACATCTTCACCCATCAGAATCCTGAAGAGCTCGTCAGCTCTTTTTGCATCCTCCAGTGTTACTTGAATTAAAATCCTGTTTTCTGGATTCATTGTTGTTTCCCAGAGTTGCTGAGGGTTCATCTCACCAAGACCCTTGTATCTCTGCACTTCTCCACCACCCACCTGCTCAAGAGTCCTTTTCAGTTCCTCATCTGAATAAGCATAGTAGCTATTCTTCCCCTTTCTCACCTGGTAAAGCGGAGGCTGTGCTATGAAAAGGTAACCGCTCTCAATTAAGGGCCTCATGTAGCGGTAGAAGAACGTCAGGAGCAGGGTTCTGATGTGTGCTCCATCCACGTCTGCATCCGTCATTATGATTACCCTTCGATACCTCGCCTTTGTTATGTCAAAATCCTTTCCCATCCCCGCTCCAATGGCCGAGATTATTGCTTTAATCTCGTCATTTTTGAGTATTCTCGCCATCCCTGCCTTCTCGACGTTAATTATTTTACCCTTAATTGGCAGTATTGCCTGAAACCTCCTATCCCTCGCCTGCTTTGCAGAACCTCCTGCACTTTCACCCTCAACTATGAAAAGTTCTCTTTCCTCGGGTTTTTTAGAGGAGCAGTCGGCCAGCTTACCCGGAAGGGTCGTAACCAGATCGTTCTTCTTCTTCACAAGCTCTCTTGCCCTTCTTGCAGCCTCTCTGGCCTTTTTATTCAGCAGGAATTTGTTTATGAGCGTCTCTGCCTGAGATGGATTTTCTTCCAGCCACTTCAACACACCAGAGTAAACTGCAGACTCCACAGCAGTTCTAACTTCGCTGTTGGAAAGCTTGGTTTTTGTCTGACCCTCAAACTGCGGCTCAGGGACTTTGACACTGATAACCGCTGTAAGTCCTTCTCTGATGTCTGAACCGCTAACAGGGTCAAATTTCTTGATGTTCTTTCTCCCGTACTCATTTACAGCTCTGGTAAGCCCAGCCCTGAAACCAATGACGTGCGAACCCCCCTCGGAGGTGTTTATGTTGTTGGCAAAGGCGTGGATGTTCTCTATATCTGAATCGGTAAACTGAATGGCCACTTCAATGCTTACGCCATTTTTACTGTTCTCTATATAAATCGGTTCGTGCAATGGCCTGTGATTTTTGTTCAGAGCTCTCACGAGTCCTATTATTCCATCTTCGAAGTGGAAAAGTATTTCCTTACCCTCTCTTTCGTCCGTTAGTATAATCTTTAGCCCCCTGGTCAGGTAGGCAAGCTCCTTCAATCTCTGAGCTACTATCTCATACTTGAACTCCGTGGTCTCGAAGATCTCCCTGTCTGGTTTGAACCTCACTATTGTTCCATGTTCCTCAGTCTCGCCAATAATCTCAACATCCGTCACGGGTCTGCCTCTCTCGTACCTCTGGTGGTAAATTTTGCCATCTCTCTTTACCCACACCTCAAGCCACTCTGACAGTGCGTTAACAACTGATACACCAACTCCGTGTAACCCTCCAGAAACGCGGTAAACCTTTTTTGAAAACTTTCCTCCAGCGTGGAGCTTTGTCATTACGATTTCCAGTGCTGACTTTCCAAGTTCATGCATTTCAGTTGGTATACCTCTTCCGTTATCCTCTACGGAGGCTGAACCATCTTTGTGAAGACTCACTTTTATGGTGTCACAGTACCCTGCAAGAGCCTCGTCAACGCTGTTGTCCACTACTTCCCACAGTAAATGGTGCAGTCCACGAACCCCAATTCCTCCAATGTACATTCCTGGCCTTTTTCTTACGGCCTCAAGG
>DAINRD010000139.1:0-4720 GCA_036742095.1 Archaeoglobus sp.
TGGTAAATCGGTCTTAGATGCCGAAAAAAGGCCGAAGGCAGTGATTACTATCCCGAAAAGGGCGATGGCATTTCTCCCAGCTCTGTCGGCCATTATTCCTGCCGGGATTCGAATGATTGCTGAGAAGAGAAAGAGCACGGCAACGAGTATCCCTGCCTGCTGAGGTGAGACGTTCAGTTCCGGAGCGTAGTAGGGGATGGCGAAGAGTGCGAGAGAAGAGCCTGTAGCCATTCCCACAAACATCACTGCAAAAAGAGGGGCAAGCTTTCTTGGAAAGGTGAAGACGTGCTTTCGCACCGCACCTTTACGTCTCTCCTTCACTTTCATAACAAGAGCGAGAGCCAAAGCTGAGAAGAGCAGAGCGAGCAGAAAGACAGCCTTAACACCAAAGAAATCCGAAACAAAACCCCCTGCAAGCGGGCCGGCAAAGAATCCGAGCATTAAGGCTGTTTGAAGCTTTCCCATGGCCTCTCCCCTTCTGTCCTCCTCGGAGACGTCGGCAATCAGGGCATGAATGGAGGGAATGTAGAGGGCGCTCCCCAAACCATGCAGAGTCCTCGAAATAACGAGGAGTTCTGCAGTGCTGGATTGCAGATATAGCAGAGATGCCAGAAGGCTCGTAACTGCCCCTGCAATTAAAAAAGCCCTTCTTCCGTAAACCTCGCTCAGCATACCGAAAGGTGTCATGGCAATTGCAGGAAATAAAGCGAAGACTCCGGCAGCGAAAGCTGAGAGAAAGACGGAAGCTCCAAGAGAAGAGGCGTAGGAGGGTATGACTGGAATGACACAGCTAAGTGCGGCGTATGCAAAAAATCCTGAGAGTATATGCCTGAGCATTGCCCTTAATCTCTGCCAAAGTATTAAAGCTTTAAACCTGACTTGTTAATTGTAGAAAATTATAAATATTTTGTCACTCAATATTTTTGATGGCTCTCATTCTCGCCGTTGATGTCGGGACGACTTCCATTAAGGCCGGAATTGTTAACACCGAAAATTTTGAGGCTGAGATTACTCAATCAACAAGAGCTGTTGTGGAATATCCGAAAAAGCACTGGGCTGAGAAGAATCCGGAAAAGCTCTGGAACAGCATTGTTGAAGTTTGCAGACCTCTGGCTGAGAAGTTGAATCCCGATGCCATTGTGTTTGGTACGCACATGGCGGGGGTTGTGCCTGTTGACGAGGAGGGCAATGCGCTGAGGAACATAATAACGTGGCTCGACGAGAGGGCTGCGGGACTGCCTGAGGACGTTTGGAAGGGTCTGATTAAAATTCAGGGCTATTCTCTAACCAAGCTAATCAAATTTCTGCGTTTGACGGGAGGGGCACCGTCGAGGACAGGCAAAGACCCGATTTCCAAGATGGTCTGGATCAGGGAGAACGAGCCGGATGTTTTCAGCAAGACCTTCAAAATGCTCGACGTTCGGGGTTACTTGGTTGCGAGAGCTACGGGGAATTTTGTCACAAGTCCCGACGAGGCACATCTAACATGGCTCGCAGACACCCGCGGCGGGAAGGCGAGGTGGTCTGAGAGCATTCTGAAAGATTACGCCTTGCCAGCATCGCTTTTTTCGGAGATAAAAAACTGCACAGAAATTGCTGGTTATCTTCGCCCAGAGGTGAGGAAGGAACTTGGAATTGAGAGGGACGTGCCGGTAATGGTCGGCTCTGGAGATGTCGCCGCTGCAGCTATTGGCTCTGGATCGGTGAAGGACAACGAGTGCCACATTTATGTCGGAACGAGTGACTGGGTGGCTGCACACATCCCCAAAAGGAAAACGGACATCTTCCACTTCATAGGGAGTCTTCTGAGCGCCATTCCTGAAAAGTACTTGCTGATTGCCGAACAGGAGGTTGCTGCTGGTGCACTGGAATGGGCGATGAGACTTGTGGGCATTGAGGGTGACTACGAGCTGGTGAAGGAGCTTGTTGAGAAGGCCCCTGCAGGAAAACTGATTTTCATGCCCTGGTTTTACGGAGAAAGGGCTCCCATCGACGACCCCTACGTGAGGGGAGGGCTGGTGAACGTTGGCCTCGACACTGGCAGAGAAGAGGTTCTGAGGGCGATGATGGAGGGGGTTGCGCTGAACATAAAGTGGGTTTTTGGTTACGTGGAAAAAATGACCGCTCCCCAGCAGATGGTGAGCATAGTCGGAGGAGGGGCGCTTTTTGACATCTGGTGTCAGATTATAGCGAATGCCGTTAGAAGGCCGCTGAAGAGGATAAAGCATCCTGAGGAAACTGGATTAAGGGGTCTGGCAGTGATGGCGGCTGTTGGCCTGGGGAAGGAGAGCTTTGAAAGTGCAGCAGCGAAGTTTGAGGTGGACAGAATTTTCAAGCCCGATGGGGAGGAAGCAAAGGTTTACGACAGGCTTTTTGAGTGTTACAAGGAGCTTTACAGCAGGCTGAAAAAAGTTTACAGAAAGCTGAACTCAGCGGAAGATTAGCTCGTTGATAAATTGCTTGAACACGCTCTCGACCATCTCGGGCGGCATGGAGTGGATGAGCTCCGAAATAAGCTCGGAATCCTCTGGCAGTCCATCCTCACCGAATTTGATCTTTGAAATGTCAAAGGACGATATTTCTGGATAGCTGCACTCACATTCTGGCAGCACTTCCTTCATATCCTCAAGAAACTCCTCAACAACCTCCGAATGACACGGAATTACCGAGAAGTGCAGACATCTCGGAAAGCCCAGCTCTCTTGAGCCTGGCTGCGACTGCACGTACCACCCCCTCTCAGCCATAAGCGTGCTCACTTTGAAGAGGTTGTACCTCTCAGAGGTGAAGGCCATGACAGCCCCCTCCGGCTTGCCCAGCAGCTCCAATCCCAGCTCTGTGAGCCCATCTATCAGCCTTTTCTTGGCGTAGAGCGTTTTCTCAGCGAGCTTCAGGTAGCCGTCAAAACCGAGGTAGTTCATAACCGCCCAAGCCGCTGCGAGCGTTCCTGCAGAGCGCGTTGAGAGCACGGCGGTGTTTACGATAGGATAGCCCGGCCATGAGGCCATAACGAATATCTGCCCCTCTCTGAGCTTTGCATTCCTGTAGAGAATCACTGAAGCCCCTCTTGGCGAAAGGCCGTACTTGTGGAAGTCCGCCGAGATTGAGTGCACTCCCTCAACGCTGAAATCGAAATCAGGGATTTTTTCTCCAAGCTCCCTGAAGAAGGGGAGATGAAAGCCTCCGAGGCATGCATCAACGTGCAGCCAGAATTTTCCGTCAACCGCAATGTCAGAGAGAGCCTTAATATCATCAACAACGCCAAAGGGGTAGTTGGGGGCTGAGCCGACAATCATGGCCGTTTTATCGCCAACAAGCTCCTTCACACTCTCCACGTCAGCCCTCAGTTCATCATCGAGCCTCGCCCTCAGGCACCTCATTCCAAGATACTCAGCACTTTTCCAGAACGCTGGATGTGCTGTTGCTGGTAGAACGACTTCTGGGACAGCATCCTTCCCCTTCTCCTTCCTGAGCTTCTCTCTTGCCGCCTTAAGGGCAAGCATTATGCTCTCAGTCCCACCGTAGGTGAAGTTTCCCACCACCTCCTCGTCCCCATTCAGCAGGGATGAAGCCATTCGCACAACTTCCCTCTCCATTCTTAGAAGGCTTGGAAAGCAAGTAAAGTCGAGCATCGTCTTGTCCATGTACATTAAATAGGCCTTCCTCGCAAGCTCTACAACGTCATTAAGCCCGGCGTAGTAGATGTGACCCCACATTCTCCTGCTGTGCGGTTCAAAATCGCCCCTGGCGTAATCCTCAAGCGTCTTCAGCACTTCCTCTGCGTCCTTTCCATGGGGAAAGTTCATGATTTTAGTTGTGTGTAATTCTATATATTTTTACCTCAAAGCTTTTATTGTGTCCTCTCTTATCTAATACAATGCCCAGTGAACTGGAGTCCATTGCCTACGCCCTCATAGCCTTTGGAGCCTATTGGGGTTTGGTTGAGCTGTTGCGAAGAAGGGGGACTCTTGAGAGGTACAACATCACTGCCTACGGCCCAATTTTGTTGATCAGGACGAAGAAGGGGCTGGATTTTCTCGAAAAACTTTCAAAGGCAAAAACCTTCTGGAGGCTCTTCGCCGACCTCGGCTTACCTGCGGTCTTCGCAGGAATGGTTTTCATGTTCTCCCTCATCTTGATAGCGGATTACGTTATGCTCACAACCCCTCCCCAGCCGTCTGAGCTGACCAGTCCGAGAGCTGCGCTGCTTTTGCCCGGCGTTAACCCCTTCATCCCCATCGTCTGGGGCACGATAGGGCTCGTTGTGACTCTAATCGTCCACGAGTTCAGCCATGCAATTCTCTGCAGGGTCGAGGGTGTGACGGTAAAATCGCTTGGCGTAATCCTCGCCCTCATCCCGATAGGTGGGTTTGCGGAGCCGGAAGAGAAGGAAATTATGGATAAAGAAAGGACGAAGACCTCCGCGAGGATCAGGATTTTTTCTGCTGGAGTTGTTAGCAACTTTGCTGTAGCCATTATAGCCTTCGCGCTCTTCTTCTCCCTTCTCCCTTCAGTTCAGCCCGCCCTTGTTGCGGTGAACGACAGCGGAGTGGTTGAGGGGAAGATTGTTGAGGTTAATGGAGTTAAGGTTAGCAGCGTTGATGACGTGAAGGCAGTATTGCAGAATGCGGAGATTGCAGAGATAAAGATTGTGAAGGACGGTGAAGTCAGGCTGCTGAGCGTTCCGGCAGTGATGGGGGTAAAGGTGATAGGCCTTTACACC
>DAINRD010000140.1:0-4717 GCA_036742095.1 Archaeoglobus sp.
TTGCACCCGCAACCTCTCCACTTCCCGCCTTGATTTGAGAGGCTTCGTACTTTCCTCCAATCTTCTCCTTTACCTCGCTGACTGGAACTGGCTCGACCGGTGTGGGGAAAATGTAAACTTCCCTCTCTCCGTTGTACCAGGCGTAGCTGGGCTGTAGGTTGTTGAAAAGGTACCACTTGCTGTAATCGCCACTTTCAGGATCGGGAATTGCGAACTTCCATCTCTTTTCATTGGGCAGGAAGGTTGCGACTGTCCAGTCTCTGTAGTATTCAGTCGGATACTCCCCGTGGGCTATTGTGGGAATGTGGCAGGTCTGGCATGCAACTCTGTCGTGGAAGGTGTTCAGGAAGTAATCGAAGAACCCGCCGTGAGGATCTTCGGAGTGGCAATTGCTGCACTCAGGAGCCTCCCCTTCTCTGGACCAGGTGTCAACTTAACTTGTTCCGAACTTGTGTTCTTCACCACTGTGGCAGTCTATGCAGCCCAAACCGGCTTTGAAGTACACATCGAATTTGGCAGCAAGCTCAGGGTTCAGCAGGTCGGGGCCTATGTTGGGCCTCTTAACATGTGGACCTCCACCGCTGAAGGCGTGGCAGGCAAGACAGCTCTTATTCTGGGGTTTGTTGACTATGCTTTTAGCGAGTTCCTCCGTCGGAACGTTTATGACATACCTCCACCTGCTTTGGTCGTCCTTAGTTACGTTCTTGAGCCCGAGCTTTATGCCGAGAACGCCGGAAACGTAAACATCAGGCTTTGCGTGGCAGGCCAAGCAGTCTATGTTGCCAAGCTGCTCCTCACTCTCCTGTGGGCTTGGCGGAAGACCCATTCCAACTCCGTGGCACATGCTGCACCCTGTCAGTCCGGTAAAGCTCCCCACAAGGTTTTCATATCCCTCAGGAGCTTTCTTCAGAGTTATGTATCCTATCCAGTTCACCATTTTTGTGCGTTGTTGACGAACATCGCCATGCAGTAGTCGTTGAAGGCCATTTTACCTCCAAAAATCATGGTTTTCCCGTTGATACTTCATTCTCCGAGAAAAGCTGGTAGTGGTAGCTGTGGAATACCTGCCTTACCTTGTCCTCATGGCACTGAATGCAGGTTTTTGACCCCTCATACTTGGTTATCCCTTTCTCTTCCCAGACCTTTGAGTGGTCAATAACCTTAAATTCCTCTTCTGACTCCCCAGCTTCGCTGTCAGCGAAGGACACTGAAATGCTGAGTAGAAGCACGATACAAACTGCAATCAGCGACCTTTTAATCGGCTGTCATTAAACTTAGCTATAAAATTACTAATTTATAAAGCTTTTCCTCCCGATTTTTACTAAATTGGTCAAAACCTTTAAAAACTAAATAGCAATTTTGTTAACAGTGATAATTTTCGGTTGTTGGGAGATACAGCAAAACTTAAAACCGTGTAGATAGGAAAAGCAAGGGAATGAGAATTGGCGTATTTATCTGCCACTGTGGTCTGAACATAGCAAGAATTGTTGACGTCAAGGAACTGGTTGATTATGCCAGAACACTTGATGGTGTAGTTCACGCTGAAGATATCGATTATGCATGCTCCGATTCTGGACAGGAGGATATTTTAAATGCCATTAAAGATCACAAGCTTGATGCTTTTGTTGTTGCCGCCTGCAGCCCCAAACTTCACGAACCAACCTTCAGGAGAGTTGCCCTGAGGGCAGGGCTGAATCCCTACATGGTCGAGATTGCAAACATCAGGGAGCAGTGCTCTTGGGTTCATCAGGCAAAACCAAAGGCTGCCCTTGCAAAGGCGAAAGATTTGGTCAGGATGGCAGTTGCAAAGGCCAAAACCGACAGACCTCTCGAAAGAAGAAAGGCCGAGATTGAGAGCAGTGTTGCCATAATAGGTGGCGGGGTGGCTGGAATAGAAGCCGCTTTGACTCTAGCAGATTCAGGAATTAAGGTTTACCTCATAGAGAAAAATCCCACCATTGGTGGGCACATGGCCACTCTCAATGAGGTTTTTCCGACAAACGACTGTTCAATCTGCATTCTTGCCCCAAAAATGAGCGATGTATGGAATCATGAGAACATTGAGGTCATCACCAATGCCGAGATTGAGGAGATAAACGGAAGCGTTGGCAATTTTAAAATCAAAGTTATAAAGCACCCCAGATACGTTGACGAGAGCAAGTGCAAGGGCTGCATAGACGACTGCAGCAGCGTTTGCCCCGTAGAAATTCCAAATGAGTTTGATTATGGTATAGGGGTGAGGAAGGCCATTTACATTCCAATCCCTCAGTCAACTCCCCTCTACGCTGCGATAGACTGGGAGCACTGCATAGGCTGCAGACTCTGCGAGAAGGCGTGCCAGCCAAAAGCTGTGGATTTCAGCCAGCAACCTGAAACTGTCGAAATCAAGGCTGGAGCCATAATCGTTGCAACCGGCTACAAAATCTTTGACGCCAGAAGGAAGACGGAATACGGTTACGGAAGGTTCAAAAATGTTATTACAACCATTGAGCTTGAAAGGTTGCTCTCTGCCAGCGGTCCAACGATGGGGAGACTGCTGAGACCCTCTGACAACACAGTGCCAAAAAGAATTGCCTTCATTCAGTGTGTTGGTAGCAGAGATGAGAATACGAACAAATACTGCAGCAGAGTTTGCTGCATGGTCAGCCTGAAGAACGCCTACGCCATAAAGGAGAGGTATCAGGACGCAGAAATCACAATCTTCTACATCGACATCAGAGCTTTTGGCAGAATGTACGAGGAGTTCTACAGGAGAGTTCAGGAGGCCGGAGTCAGATTCATCAGAGGGAAGGTTGGAGAAATAATAGAGAATGAAAACGGCAACCTCATACTCAGCTACGAGAGCACGCTTGAGGGTGAGGTGAAAGAGGAGGAGTTTGACCTCGTTGTCCTTTCCATTGGCATAGAGGGCAACAGAGACGTGGCAAAAAAGCTCGGCCTGGGTATAGGTGAGGACGGATTTTTTGAAGTTGCCCATCCCAAGCTCAGGCCCGCTGAAACGAATGTTAAGGGAATTTTCCTTGCTGGCTGTGCGAGCGGGCCAAAGGACATTCAGGACAGCGTTGCTTCAGCAGGTTTGGCTGCATCAAAGGCTGCACAGCTTGTGCTTACAGGCGAGACTGAGTTCGACCCCTACAACGCGTACGTTGATGAGGAGAAGTGCATCGGATGCAGAATCTGCGAGAAGGTTTGCGAGTTCAATGCCGTGACAGTTGACGGGAAGGCAAAAATCAACCCCAACGCCTGTTCGATGTGTGGGATATGCGTTGCTGCATGTCCCGCTGATGCTATAGACATGGGATTCTTCAGTGATGAAGGCATTAAGGCCATGATTGACACCTTGGCAGAGGAGAAGAACGCCGACCCCCTCGTTCTGGTCTTTGCCTGCTGGTACTGCAGTTACGGCGCTGCTGATTTAGCTGGAACAACGAAAGTGCAGTATGAGCCCAACATCCGAATAATAAGGGTTCTCTGCTCCGGCAGAGTTGACCCTGAATGGGTTCTGAGGGCCTTGGCCAAGGGCATTGATGGTGTAATCATTGCAGGATGCAGGCTTGGAGAGTGTCACTTCAAATACGGCAACTACAAGGCGAAGGACAGGTTTGAGGCTTTGAAGGAGGCTTTGAAGGAAGTGGGGATAGAGCCTGAAAGAGTTAGATGCATCTGGCACTCAGCAGGAGAGGCGGAGGGCATTGCCAACGATTTCAATGAGTTTGTGGCGCAGCTAAGGAAGCTGGGCTAATTTTATAAGTTGCAATACAATTGGCTGAGCATGAAAATCAGAGTTGCTCACACACCTGATGCTGACGATGCCTTCATGTTCTACGCCATGACTCATGGCAAGGTTGACACTTGGCTGGAGATTGAGCACGTCATTGAGGATATAGAGACCCTCAACAGGAAGGCCTTTAATGCAGAATACGAGGTCACCGCCATCTCTGCCCATGCTTACGCCCTGCTTGATGATAAATACCGAATTCTCTCAGCTGGTGCGAGTGTTGGAGATGGTTATGGGCCTGTTGTGGTTGCCAAGAGCGAGATTAGCCTTGATGGAAAGAGAATAGCCGTTCCCGGAAGATATACCACTGCAAACCTCTTGCTGAAGCTTGCTGTTGAAGATTTTGAGCCTGTGGAGATGCCTTTTGACAGGATAATTCAGGCTGTGCTGGATGAAGAGGTTGATGCTGGGCTGCTGATTCACGAGGGACAGATTACCTACGCAGATTACGGCTTAAAATGCGTTCTCGACCTCTGGGATTGGTGGAGCGAGCAGGTAAAGCTCCCCCTCCCCCTCGGCCTCAACGCCATAAGGAGAGATCTGAGCGAGGAAGTGCAGGAGGAGTTTCTGAGGGCAATGAGGGAGAGCATAGCTTTCGCCATTGAAAATCCCGATGAGGCGATTGAGTATGCGATGAAGTACTCAAGGGGACTGGACAGGGAGAGGGCGAAGAGGTTTGCAATGATGTACGTCAACGACTACACCTACGACATGCCTGAGAGTGTTGATGCAGCTTTGAAAAAGCTCTACGAAATGGCCGAGGCGAGAGGGCTAATTAAGATGCCGGAGCTGGACATTCTCAGGCTTTAGATTGGTAGAAGATGCTCTCTGAATATACCATAATGCAGGAAGTCAACTCCGAAGAGGAAAACGAGAGCTGCGAGTGCGACAAGCAACGCTCTGTATGCTTTAGCGCTGAAAATGGCCATCGAAGTGAGG
>DAINRD010000141.1:0-3870 GCA_036742095.1 Archaeoglobus sp.
AACATCTTCTCCACCAGCTCTTTCGGAAAGCCGTTTTTAATGTAAAAGCTGAAAGTGTCTCTCCAGTAGTCATCAGTGACCATCATCTCCTTCACTATTTTAGCTTCGGCCTTTCCCATCATGATAACATCAGAAAACCTTCCAGCAAGTCCCATGTGGTCTGCATGGAGATGTGTGCAGAACACTCTAAGGTCTTTCACCCCTATCTCGTCGAGAGCTGACTTTATGGCAGCGTAGCAAACTTCCCGGTTAAAGCCGGTATCGATGAGTAACGCCTCCTCATCCAGTAAAAGATAGGAGTTAGTGTACCTGAGCGGGTTGTTGGGCAGGGGAACCTCAATTCTGTATAGACCATCATCAATACTTTCAACCATCTCTTACCTGCCATCAGGAAAAATTATAAGGATTTTGCTCCATCAGAAGCACAGGAAAGGACAGGAAAGGATATTCCAAACAAAGGATTTATATACTATCTTGCATTGATAATTGAAAAAGAAATGGGGGATGTTCATGAAATCAATTGTTGAGGAGGCTCTTGCAAGGGCTGAGAGAGAAAAGAGAGAAAGAATAGATGGAAGGGGTTTTGAGGATGTGGAGGATGAAATACTCCAAGTGCTGCATGAGCTGAGAACGGTAATCAAGGTTATAGGCGTTGGTGGTGGAGGGTGCAACACCATTACAAGAATGTACGAGGAGGGAATTGACGGGGCAGAGCTTATAGCCTTAAACACAGACGTTCAGCACCTTTACTACACGAAGGCCAACAGGAGAGTTCTGATAGGAAAGAGAAGAACGAGAGGTTTGGGAGCTGGAAGCCTGCCACAGGTGGGAGAGGAAGCGGCGAGAGAAAGCGAGGACGAGATAAAGAAGCTTGTTGAAGGCTCGGACATGGTTTTTGTCACATGCGGACTTGGTGGTGGAACGGGAACGGGAGCGGCGCCTGTTGTCGCTGAAGCTGCACAGGAGGCCGGGGCTCTGACAATTGCTGTCGTAACCTTCCCGTTCTCGGCTGAGGGAGCTGTAAGAAGGGCGAATGCTGAAGCTGGACTGGAGAGGTTGAGGGAAGTTGCTGATACAGTAATTGTCATCCCAAATGACAGGCTGCTTGAAGTTGTTCCAAACTACCCGATGCAGCTTGCCTTCAAGGTTGCAGATGAAATTCTGATGAGGGCAGTTAAAGGGATAACCGAGCTGATAACCAAACCCGCCTTAATCAACCTCGACTTTGCTGATGTCAGGACAGTGATGGAGAAGGGCGGAGTTGCAATGATTGGCCTCGGAGAGGCGAGCGGAGAGGACAAGGCTGCAGAATCTGTTAGAAAGGCACTCAAGAGTCCGCTTCTTGACGTTGATATCTCAGGTGCGAAAGCTGCCCTGGTAAACGTAACTGGTGGCCCAGATATGACAATTGAGGAGGCCGAAAGCGTTGTAGAGGAGATTTACAGCAAGGTTGACCCTGATGCAAGGATAATCTGGGGTGCAATGATAGACCCTGAGCTTGAAAATACCATGAGAACTCTGATTATAGTAACAGGCGTGAAGAGTCCGCAGATTCTCGGCAGGAAGGGTTACCCAGTAACAAGAAAATACGGGATTGACTTTGTAAGATAATGGTTTCCCGAAGAACAATGAAGAAGGGATAAAGGTTTAAAAACAGGCCGGAGACATTAATAGCATGCAGACCAGTGAGGTACGGTCGAAGCTCAAGGAATACTTTAACGTTCTTAAAATGGCAAGGAAACCCGACTGGGAAGAGTTCTCCATGACTGCAAAGGTAGCACTGGCTGTAATGTTTATAGTGGGTTTTGTTGGCTTTGTGATATACATCCTCATGGAAATTCTGCCGGGTGCCCTGAAATGAGCAAGTTTTTTGCTGTTAAGACAACAGCCAATCAGGAAAGGGTTGTGGCAAACCTCATGGACATGGCAGCAAGGAAGCATAACCTGAATGTTTACTCCATTCTTGCCCCCAAGGAGCTGAAAGGATACGTCATTGTTGAGGCAGAAACGCCAGATGACCTTCTGAAGGCCATTAGAGGTTTACCGCACGTGAAAGGCGTGGTAAAAGGAGAAGTTAACTTTTCTGAGATTGAGCACTTCCTGACCCCCAAGAAGGCCGCAGAACAGATCAGAGAGGGTGACAAGGTGGAGGTTGTATCAGGACCCTTTAAGGGTGAGCTTGCCATTGTCAAGAGGGTTGACGAGGCAAAGAATGAAATAACGGTTGAGCTTCTTGAGGCTGTGGTGCCAATCCCCGTAACTGTAAAGGCAGACCACGTTAGAGTGATTGACAAGAAAGAGGAGGTGTGAAAAAATGGTGCAGGTAGTAGAAGTCCTGGTTCCGGGAGGTCAGGCTTCTCCGGGCCCACCACTCGGTCCCGCAATAGGTCCCCTCGGATTGAATGTAAAGCAGGTGGTTGACAGGATTAACGAGGCCACAAAGGATTATGCAGGGCTTAGCGTACCGGTAAAAATAATAGTCAAGGAAGACAGGACTTTCGAGATAGAGGTAGGTATTCCGCCAGTTTCAGCGCTGATAAAGAGAGAACTTGGGCTTGAGAAGGGGGCTACAAACCCCGGAAGGGAGTTCGTAGGCAATCTTACCTTCGAGCAGCTTCTGAACATAGCGAGAACAAAGAGACAGCAGTCTCTCTCCTACACGCTAAAGGAGGTTGTCAAGGAGGTTCTTGGAACCTGCAACTCCATGGGTATAACTGTTGAGGGCAAGAGCCCCAAGGAACTCACCAGGGAGATTGAAGAAGGGAAGATTGAGATTCCGGAGGAGTAATATCAGCTCAGGTCTCCGCAGGCGCAGAAGAGCTCGTTTAAGGCAGAGAAAACCTCCTCATAACCTGTTTTTTTTAATATTTGAAATTTTTATTTGTCTATATGGTATAGTTGTTAGCTCTATGAAGTCCACGAGCCTTTCCATCAACTCGGCCAGAACACCCTCCTTTTTACCTATTTCATTCAGCAGTGCCTTAATGTCAACATCCACAATATCTGACTTGGTAAATGCCGTTATTGTTGGCAGAGAAAGGCGGAGAGAGACAATAGCATCCTGCATCATGGCTGAAAGCAGACTTTCCGGATCGGTGATTGTTGTCAGATCGACAAGGAAAAGGGAGCAGGAAAAGCTGCCTGAAAGCTCTCTTACGAACTTTCTCCCCGCTTCGCTGTAAACGAAGAGTTCAAGCTGACCCGGAGTGTCATAAAGAACAAAATCCCCCTTTACTTTGAGCTCACCTGCACTGGATGATGCAAGCTCAACTGACTTAATCAAAGCACCATTAATCCCGAGACCGTATTCGGCCATAACTTCCTCTGTTCTAACGAAATCCCTCACATCCCTGTCAGCCATGTAGGCAGGCTCGCTGGCAGGGTCAAGGTTGACGCACTTAACATCGTAACCTCTCTCCTCAAGAAACTCGGAAAAGCTTTTCACGAAGGTACTCTTTCCGCTTCCCGCACATCCGAGCACGAAAACTTCCATCCTACCTCCTCAGTAAAGCGAGTGCCGAACCGACTAAAAAGGATAGCGTGAGAAAGAAGAGGGATTGGAAGAGTTCCAAGTTAGACGAAGTTCTTGACAGGTTACTTTCAAGCTGGGAGATGTTGTTCTTCAAATTCTCGTTAGTGGAGCGGAGCTGAGAAATCGTTTCGTTCATCTCTGAAATTTTTTGGTTAAGTTCATCAATCAACCTGCTGTAATTCCCTGCCCTGGATATATACAGGTTCAGTTCTTTTTTGAGAGCTTCATTTTCAGTGGCCAGATTTTGAAGTTTGTCGTAGAGGTCAACGTTTATCTGATTGAGGACTTCGAAGAGTTTCTTGTAGTAGCTAACCTCTCCCTCGAGGTTCTTGATTCGC
>DAINRD010000141.1:3880-4654 GCA_036742095.1 Archaeoglobus sp.
TGATAATTGCCGAGACACGAGTGGGTGATTTTTATCGCATATTCTCCCGGTGGAAGGGTGGATGAATTCTGGAGGGTGTCGAGGAAGTACATGCACCCATCCAGCGTTACAGTTGCCTGCTCATTGAGGGTGAGATTGACAACATCCCCCTGAAAGGCAGTGGTGGCGGAAATTAATGCGATGAGAAGGAGAATCAAGCTTCCACCCCCACCAGGCTGCTCTTAACCAGCTTCCAGACCTTTGCAAAATCCTCAAAGGATACGAACTTCCCCTTGATGAAGATGAACGCTCCCTTCCCCCTCATTGCGTATCTGTAATCGCTCCCCGAAACGAGAAGAATTTCGTCAGTCCCCATACTTCTCATCAGAGTTCTGATTTCATCAATTTCGTAGTCGTCAACTCCCTCCACAATTCTTTTGTTTCCAGCTATGGCAGCTACACTAACCAGATATTTTGCCATAAGGTGACTGCAGAGCTCTTCAAGCTCCATGGGTCTTAAAATTTCCCTTCTACGATACCCCTTCCTGTCAAGAATTCTGTCGCTTATTACAAATCCTGCTACCACTCCTATGATGGCAAGGATAATCTGCCAGCTAATACCGACCACCTTAAGATTTGTTAGCAGACGATTATTTTTAGTTTTTGATTAGGCAGGAAAAAATAGTAAATTAATTCACAGATTAATACATTTCGATGAAGGGTTCATCCATGTCAACCATGGCGTTGACTATGAGCTCCACCAACCCGCCGTAGTAGATTCCGCATTTCTCGGTT
>DAINRD010000142.1:0-1830 GCA_036742095.1 Archaeoglobus sp.
GCAGATAGAGAAGTGGGGTGAAAACAGGGGGTATAAATTAAGGCGCCTTGAACCGCTGAACATAAGGATAGAGGACTACAGCCAAAATTTCACCTCATCTCACGAACTTGCCGAGGTTTACTGAAAATTTCTTTAAATCCATGCTCACGCTTTCAAAAACATGCTCAAAAAAACCCACATTATAGCATCCTTCACACCAGCCTATGTCCTGACAGGGAATCTTGAATACGGGCTTTTGGCATCAATATTCGGAACAATCAGCGACCTCGACACTATATTGCGTGAATTCTCCTGTTCAGAACGTATGGGGATCTAAATTTCTTCTTCGTGCTGACGTGGTCTCCCTGCACATTCGCAGGGGAATCATCTCCGTCGAGGGGAACTATCTCGTCGGAGTAATCCTCCATGCTTCTACTGAGGCGAGAAAGTATATAACCGTATCTCCACAAGAACGCGTGAACACGTGAACAGAGAACCTACTAATGTGAAAACACGAAAACAACAAAGCATGAAAACAAAAAAACATGAAAGCATGTAAGCAGCATAACTATAAAACATGACACACGTGCTTGAGATGCTGAGCCCTTTTACAGTAGTCCCTCTGGAATTGGAGCCCAAAGGCTTTTTACGCTTTTCAATGAAGAGAGCTATGGCAAGACTTTACCTCGACATCGAAACTTTCAGGCAGAGAGACGCTTTCGACGAAAAAATTGTGGTGATTGGTGTCATCGAAGATTGGTCCAGAGCTAATAGTAGTGAGGGGAGAGCTGAAACTTTGTTTTTTCCAGAGCGGGAGTTCGAAGAAGAAGAAAAGATTGTTGCCGACTTCTTCAAATACTTGAGCGAAATCAGTGGGAAAGCAAGAACTCTCGAAATCGTTGGCTTCGGCATTCTCCGTTTTGACATCCCGCTCCTCACTCAGAAGTTCGTCGAACACGGCTTGGCTAAGCTTGAGTCGATCAACAAACTGTTTTACGATGCTTACGTTATAGACCTCTTCCAAGCGCTACTACCGTTTAACAACATGCGTTTCAAGGGCAACACGCTGGAAAATGCGTTGGAAAAGGCAAGGATTCTTGGTTTAGATCCCCCGGATCTTTACGGAAAGGGAGCCGACGTGAAAAAGCACTATGAAGAGGGGAACTTCGACGAAATCAAGAAACACCTCGATGCAGACTTGCGAGCGATAAGATTCTTACATAGAGAGGGCTTACCAAAAATCGTAAAAAATCCATAACTATCCTAGATCATTTCGTTCTCGGATTGTAGTATAATGTGTTTTATTGATTGATTGAAAACATGCTTACATGCTTTCTTGCTAAATGAGTATTTTTGTTTTAACCACCCACGGGACAATCAACTTAGTAACCGCTATGGTTAATAAGACTAAATTTTTCCACAGGAAACGATAAAAGAAACGCCCTTAGAGGGCTTCATTTCCCTCATCATGAATCGATGGTAAGGATTACTAGCTCCGTTAATCGAGGAGTACCAGCTTGTATCGTCCCCACTTTGGCGTGTAAACGAGGCCCCTATCTTTCAGCTTCTCAAGAGCTATTTTCAGCTTTGTTTCAGAAATTTCGACGTTGCGCTTCAGCTCCTCCGGAGTAATTTCCCTTTTGTCTCCACTAAGGTCCTTCAAGGCGAAGTAAACCAGTCTTTCGTCGTCGCTCAGCTTTCTTATCTCAAATTTCGTGGATTCCTGAGTCATCCTTATGCCTTCCTCGAAAAGGTTTTCGAATAGGAAGAGGCTCTTGTCGATTTCCTTCTTCTCTATCTCAAACTTCCTCTCCTTCCTCGCCATGCTGCTGGAGATTTTCGGCACTACGA
>DAINRD010000142.1:1840-3303 GCA_036742095.1 Archaeoglobus sp.
CTACGAGGGCGTACTGTATCGGAACGGGCTCCCCGAGGTCTTTCGCAAGATCGACTACCTGCTCAGTTGCCTTCTCTATTTTTCTCTCGTTCGTAGGCGTCGGGGTGATGAGGATCGAGTCTATTATCTTCGCCCTCATCAAGGGCTTGACGTCTTCGAACCGAGGGGCGTAGTCTTTTTTGGCTTTCACCTTAACCACGTCCCTTTTTAGTGGTAGGGGTAGGTGAACTCCGATTTTGGGGTTGAAGTAACACACGTTGGCCTCCACGGCGCGCTCTGGCGGCATTTCTTGTTCCTTGCTGAAGCCGTAGTAGTATCTCGACGTTTTCCTTCTCATCTCGGGCGGGATCAGGTCGAGAACGAACCTCATCGCGGAGAAGTGCCTGCTGTCGCCTATCGCACCTTCGAGCACTCCTCCCTGCCACTCCTGCCATGGAGGGGCTGAGTGGACGTAAACGCCGAGAGCTTCGACGTACATGTTGATGTAAGATGGGTCTCCCGTAAAGGGGGCTTGCAGCAGGCGTTCCAAATCCTCGCCGGAGAAGAGTCTGTCGTCCATAGTTATGTTCATGTAACTGCTATACTTCTTAGTGAGTATCCTGCGGACGTCAACATCTATCCACGACTCGTAAACCTTTAGCGTGACTCTCGCGAATCTCCATCCCCCTTCCGTCCCTTCTACCGGATTACTCGAACCAGAATATGTTGACGTATACGGAGTTCCATTTGAAGTAATACCTGTAAAGAGAAAAAGAACGCAAGCAAAAAAGAGAGAAGAGAAGACTTATACGCTTGTAAGAGCGTTGCCCGAAAGAAAACACCTTGAGATAAAATTTCCAAGGGTTGAAGGGTACGTTTTTGATGTTAAACAGAAGATCAAATGCAATGTGGATGAACTGCCTGAATTTGTAGTCACCCCCGAAAAGGAGCCTACTGAAGTTTTGGTTAAACCCGTTTCAGGCATTCGTATTGGTAAGCCTGACAGACTCGGTCCTGGGCCAGAGGAGAGACATGAAAGAAAACTTATGATAAGAGAGCAGTCGATAATTTACGATATTGCGGCGGAAATAACAAACATTCTGGTCCCAGATTATGAATATAGTACGTCTGAGCATGGAAAAAAGGATAAGAAGATATATACGGCAAGACACCTTCTATTTCCACAAGTTCTCAAAATTGTAAAAGAATACGTTCAGAAGAAAGTAAAATTCGTTAATGCACCATTTCAGGAGCTGGCACTTGAGAAGTATCGTGAAAGGATAGTTGAAATTCTTGTAGATGCAATAGAACCAGATACAACGTCCGGAGAACCACCTATCCTGCCCATAATTGAAAAATACAGGCCTGTTGGTTCAACATCTGAAGTTCTCTTTAGGACCGTGAGGAAATGTTATGGAACAACAAAAAGCCACGTAAGTCATGTAGTTGCTGACAGTCCAAAATGGGAGCATACAGCAGCATAT
>DAINRD010000142.1:3313-4637 GCA_036742095.1 Archaeoglobus sp.
GCAGCATATTATCTTGAGAAGATTCCATTTGTTGTATCTTACGTTAAAAATGATCACCTTGACTTCACAATACCCTATGAGTATCAAGGTAGAAGGCACGAGTACAGACCAGACTTTATTGCAAGGTTAAGATGCGAAGATAGAAGCGAAATTAATGCAATCATTGAAATAAAAGGTTTTGAAACTGATAAGGATAAACAGAAACGTGTTGCAGCGAGAAAATGGGTTAAAGCTGTAAACAATCACGGTGGTTTTGGTAAGTGGGTATACGTGTATTGCCGAAACCCACAGAAATTAGAAGAGACGATTAAGAAAGAAGTGTCAAAGGAGTTCGGAGATTGTTTAATGAATTGAGGTGTCATTATGCCCTACTGGCTCTGCATAACAACTGAAGTGGACGGCGCACATTCAGGGAAAGGCGATGAGGGATATTCCTGAGGAGGATTATGAGCTGATTCTCAAAGAGGCTAAAGGGTAATTCAGTCATTTAGCAATGGATTCAAAATAGCAATGAAAAAATGTTCAATGGATTTTAGCTCCCTTCCACTCACATCAATAGCAAGAAACCGTATAGAACAAGATTCCAAGAACCTACTCACTTCTTCCTCGCTTTTCAGTCTCTTTATAAGTTTCCTTCTCAGCGTGCTGGACCTTACATTCCCCTTCAGGTGGTTTGTGTAGATTCTGGATCGCAGATTGCTTGTAGATCCAACATAAACCAACTTACTTTCCGGGCTGTATATGGCGTAAATGCCTTGTTTTCCGGGAATATCTTTCCTACGCAGAGTTGCAAGTTCAAACATCTCACTTGAGATAAACTCCTTTAAAATTTCAGAGAACTTCTCAATCCTTTTTTGGTAGCTCATACCTCTCAAGCTCCTTTCCAGCTCTCAGAAAAACCAATCTCAGTTTTCTGTAATAGTCATCAGTTCCCACAAAATAAATCTTCTTAAAATCAGCTATCTTAAAACCATCAAACTCGTGAAAGAGGATTTGGCGAAGCAGAGTGTCCTCCGAAATCGCTTCTGGAGATTTTACGAAGTGAATGTCGTAGTTCTTAATAGTGTCACCGATGTATGCATCTTTTGCAGGAACGTATTTTGGTGCACTCTTAACATCCCAAATTTTTCTTCGTGTGCAGGAAACAATAAACAGAATGTCTTCAGAACTATCTTTCTCAGCCAGTTTCTTTTCTATTTTCTCTATCTCTTGTTTGGCCATTGCTTTGTACTTTGGGAGCGGTAGTCTTTCATAGGCTATTTTGTAATACTTGAGAGCTTCATCCAGCCTCCCCTCATCTTGCAGCAGTCCAGCAATATTGAAG